>NZ_JAFMKL010000034.1:0-15992 GCF_017852955.1 Vulcanococcus sp. DEBay_Sum22DG08_74 | reverse complement strand
CCTGCTTGGCCAGGAGGATGTGCTCCTTGGTTTGGGCCATGGGGCCGTCGGTGGCTGCCACCACCAGGATGGCGCCGTCCATCTGGGCAGCACCGGTGATCATGTTCTTCACGTAGTCCGCGTGACCGGGGCAGTCCACGTGGGCGTAGTGACGACCGGCGGTCTCGTACTCAACGTGGGCGGTGTTGATGGTGATACCGCGCTCACGCTCTTCGGGAGCACCGTCGATGTCGGCGTAGTTCTGAACTTTGGCCTGACCCTTCTTGGCCAGCACGTTGGTGATGGCGGCGGTGAGGGTGGTCTTGCCGTGGTCAACGTGGCCGATGGTGCCGATGTTGACGTGGGGCTTATTCCTTTCGAACTTCTCGCGAGCCATGATGAAAAAGAATCGGGGGGTAAATGGGTAGGGAAAAGATCAGGAATTGCCCTGATTCTTGGAGATGATGGCTTCTGCCACGTTGCGAGGAATTTCCTCGTAATGGCTGAATTCCATCGAGAAGATACCCCGACCCTGGGTCATGGATCGGAGCTGGGTGGCGTAGCCGAACATCTCGGCCAGCGGCACCTTGGACTGGACTTTGGACTGACCATTGTCGATGGACTGTCCTTCGACCTGACCGCGGCGCGATGAGAGGTCACCGATGACGCTTCCGAGGAAGTCCTCAGGAACCTCAACTTCGACCTTCATCATGGGCTCAAGAAGTACGGGATTGCACTTCTTGACGCCGTCTTTGAAGGCCATGGAGCCGGCGATCTTGAACGCCATCTCCGAGGAGTCGACGTCATGGTACGACCCGTCGATCATGGTGACCTTCACATCGATCATCGGGAATCCTGCAATCACACCGGACTGGCAGGTTTCCTTCATGCCGGCTTCAGCCGGACCGATGTACTCCTTGGGCACGACGCCGCCAACAATCTTGTTGACGAACTCGAACCCGGAACCCGGTTCGCCGGGCTCCATTTCGATCACCACGTGGCCGTACTGGCCCTTACCACCGGTTTGACGGGCAAATTTGCCCTCGCCCTTGGCGCTGGCGCGAATGGTTTCGCGATAGGACACCTGAGGCGCACCGATGTTGGCCTCCACCTTGAATTCGCGCAGCATGCGGTCCACCAGGATCTCCAGGTGGAGTTCGCCCATGCCGGCGATCACGGTTTGGCCGGTCTCTGCATCCGTGCGAACCCGGAAGGTCGGGTCCTCTTCGGAGAGGGACTGCAGGGCTTTGGAGAGTTTCTCCATGTCGCCCTTGGTCTTGGGCTCGACAGCCACCGAGATCACGGGCTCGGGGATGTAGAGCGATTCCAGGATGATCGGATCGGCGTCGACGCAGAGGGTGTCGCCGGTGGTGGTGTCCTTAAGACCCAGAACGGCGCCGAGATCGCCGGCGCGGAGTTCGTCCACTTCCTCACGATCGTCGGCCTTGAGGACGATCAAGCGAGAGATGCGCTCTTTCTTGTCCTTGGTGGAGTTCAGCACGTAGCTGCCCTTCTGGAGCACACCCGAGTAGATGCGCACAAAGGTGAGCTTGCCGAAGGGGTCAGCCATGACCTTGAAGGCCAGTGCGCTGAAGGGGGCGTTGTCGTCGGCGGGACGCACCGCTTCGCTGCCATCAGCCAGAAGACCCTGGATCGGGGGCACATCCACCGGGGCGGGCATGTAGTCCACCACGGCATCCAGCAGCAGCTGAACGCCCTTGTTCTTGAAGGCGGAGCCGCAGAGCATGGGCACCAGGCCGTGCTTCAGCACGCCCTCGCGGATGCCCTTGGCCAGTTCTGCCTCGCTCAGCTCGCCTTCCTCGAGGAACTTCTCGATCAGCGCTTCATCGGTTTCAGCGATGGTCTCCATCAGAGTGGCGCGCCACTCATCAACGAGATCCTTCATGTCCGCAGGGACATCGGTCTCTTCGATGTCCTTGCCGAGGTCGTCCTTGTAGATGAAGGCGCGGTTCTTGACCAGGTCGATAATCCCGCTCAGTTCACCCTCAGCGCCGATGGGCAGCTGAATCGGAACGGCGTTGGCCTTCAGGCGGTCCTTGATTTGACCGTGCACCTTGAGGAAGTCAGCGCCGGTGCGGTCCATCTTGTTGACGAACACCATGCGCGGAACGCTGTAGCGGTCCGCTTGACGCCAGACGGTTTCCGACTGGGGCTGAACACCACCGACGGCACAGAAGACGGCGATCACGCCATCGAGCACACGCATGGAGCGCTCCACCTCAATGGTGAAGTCCACGTGGCCGGGGGTATCAATGATGTTGATGCGGTGATCGTTCCAGCTGGTGGAGATCGCCGCAGCAGTGATGGTGATGCCCCGCTCGCGCTCCTGGGCCATCCAGTCGGTCACGGCGGCGCCGTCATGCACCTCACCGATCTTGTGCACCACACCTGAATAAAACAGGATTCGTTCAGTGGTGGTGGTTTTACCGGCATCAATGTGTGCCGCAATACCAATATTTCTGACGCGTTCCAGGGGAATAGCGCGAGCCACGGGGCAGGTCTCCGGAGGGTGGAATCGACAAAAAAGCGGGCGTCACTCTACAAGTCGGTCACATCCGACCTGAGATGCCGCAGTTCCGCTTAGTAGCGGTAGTGGGCGAAGGCCTTGTTGGCTTCGGCCATCTTGTGGGTCTCTTCGCGCTTGCGAACGGCGCTGCCAGCTTCGTTGGCGGCATCCATCAGTTCGCCGGCCAGCTTCTGGGCCATGCTCCGGCCATTGCGGGCGCGCGAGAAATTCACGAGCCAGCGCAGGGCCATGGCGGTGCCACGCTCCTGACGGACTTCCATGGGCACCTGGTAGGTGGCACCACCGACGCGGCGGGCACGCACTTCCACGAGGGGAGTGGCGTTCTTCACCGCGGTTTCGAACAGCTCGAGGGCGTCACTGCCGGTCCGCTCGTTGATCAGCGTGAAGGCGTCGGAAAGAATCCGCTGAGCGGTGGACTTCTTGCCGTGCTTCATCAGACGGGCAACCATCATGGTTGCCAGACGGCTGTTGAACTGGGGATCGGGAAGAACCGGGCGCTTCTCGGCGGCGTTGCGGCGTGACATAGAGCTAAGGGGAGGAAGTCAGAAACGAACGTCGAAGGAAATCAATCCTTGGGGGTTTTGGCGCCGTACTTGGAGCGGGACTGACGACGGTCCTTCACACCCGCGGTGTCGAGGGTGCCGCGAATGATGTGGTAGCGGACACCGGGCAGGTCCTTCACACGACCGCCGCGGATCATCACCACGGAGTGTTCCTGCAGGTTGTGGCCGATACCGGGGATATAGGCGGTCACCTCAAAGCCGGAGGTCAGGCGCACACGGGCCACCTTCCGCAGAGCCGAGTTCGGCTTCTTCGGGGTTGAGGTGTACACGCGGGTGCAGACACCACGGCGCTCAGGGCAGGAGCGCAGTGCGGGCGACTTGGTCTTGCGGGTAAGGCGCGTCCGCTCACTGCGGATCAGCTGCTGAATCGTGGGCATCGAGGGCCGGGAGTTTTCGAGGGGCCGGAAGCGAGGTCGGAGAGCCGACCGTTTCGACAATCCGCCACATTACTTTGTCGAGGTGCTGCCACCCAGAACGGGTTCGTCAGCGGGGCCAAAGGCCGCACCACAAGCGCAAACGCGGTGCTCTCGGCCGGTGCGGATCAAGAATCCGCCCCCGCTGAGGTCACCTCGATAGTCGAGCTCGAGGGTGTTGAGTCGCTCGCCCTGGTCGCCGGGGGCAAACAGAGTGATCCCGTCGGCGCGTGCCACGGGAACTCCGGCCAGACGGCCCGGACGAATGCGAATCACCCAGCGCTCGCAGGTGCCATCCACCAGGTCAAGGTGCATCATCCCCGGGGTGCCGGCGACGGCCGCTTGGCGGCCGAGCTCTGCGGCAGCCGCTGCGGTGAGTTGCATGCCTTGGCCCTTGGGCATGGCAAAGAAAAGGCTGGGTCGACCCAGTGTGTCAGGGCGGGCTGGAGGCCAGCCGCGCCGGCGGACGGTTGGGCCGTGGCATCGGTGCACGGGGGATCAAGCCAATGCCGTTGTGGACCGATCCAGCGATGCCCCGTCCTTTCACGGTTTGGACATCCGCCAGAACCAGGCCGGTGGAGCTGCCTCCGTCGAGGTTCAGCGCCTCCTTGAGGCCGCGCTGTTTCAGGAGTAACGCCGTTTCCATCAAGGTCGGCCCGGCGTTATTGACCCCCTGCAGGGTGATCAGCCACAGCTGACGTCCGTCGCTGGCGATCACGGTTCTTGGGGCGCCCTGACGGATGAAGCCAGGGCTGAATCCCTCCGCTTGGCCGTTGAGGGCCACCAGTCCAGAGCGCAGCAGCAGCGGGCCACCGCCGACCACAAAGGGTTTGTCCCCAACGACGGAAGTCGATCGGCTGCTGAGCACGAGGCGTTCTCCCGGCTGCCAGTCGACCTGAACCCCGCCGCGGGCCACCAACAGTTCATCCCCGGCGCGCAAGGGGACCCCGGGTTGGGGAATGCCCTCGATGCGCTGTTGCACAACGCCATTGCGGAGCACGAACCCCAGTTCTTGGCCGGTTAACGGCTGATAGCGCGGCCCCCAGGCTTCGGTGTAGCGGGCCAGTCCCTTCTGGACGTAGCCGCTGTTCAGGCTGATCAGCGACCAGCGCCGTTGGCGTGGATCGAGCACGCTCTCCTGAAGCCTGAGTCGATCGAACTGGGGAAGTTCACCATCGCCCCAGCCCACGGCCCCCCGATTCAGGATCGGTCCTGAGAGCCACTGGCCGTTGTCCTTCAGCGCCCCCAGGGGAAGCCGGTTCACGCGATTGAAAAAGCCGCCATTGATGGCGATCAGGGCCGATTCATTGCGGGCCAGCTGACTGAGGCTGCTGAGGCCCTTCATCCCGTTGCTTCGGTTGAGCGGGCGCAGGTCGACCGGGACTCGGCGTGGATCGAGCTGGACGCTGTTGATCAGGACCTGGCGGTTGCCGATGCGGTCCACCGTTCGATTGAGGGCTAGCCCCTGGCGCTGCAGGGTCGCAAGGGCGGTGTTGGGGCTGGTGCCGCTCGGGCGATTGAGGCTGGTGAGTGCGGTGTCGCTGGGCAGGTCGAGGACCAGGCGCCAAGGCCGGCCCAGGGTTAGGCGTTCCCCTTTGGCCTCCAGCTGCAGCCAGCCGTTCTCTTGACGGGGTTTCAGCCCCAGCCCTGCCAGTTGCCGCAGTTGCTCTGGGTTGCCTTCGGCACTGATGGCCAGTTGGCCGTCATCGCTGCGCACCAGCGCCGGGGCCTTGAGGTCAAGGACCACGCGCCGGCCGCTGATGCCGTTGTCCCTGGTGCGGATCGCTTGCAGGGGGCGAACCGGGAGCTCCAGGCTCAGCTCGTTTTTCCCGAAGGGCTCAACGCGTACGCCGACGCGGCGCAGCAGGTCGCTGACTGGAACAGCGACCTCATCCCCCAGGCTCTGTTGTCGCCTGGCGGGAAGGCTGATTTCGCTGCCAAACCATTCCAGTTGCAGCATGCCCCGCTCTCCGCTGGAGCGCTGGACGCCGAGCTGGTTCTCCAGGAATTCGAGGGTGAGCCAGAGCTCGCCCCGTTCGATGCGCCAGCGGGCTGGTTGCGTGCGTCCGTTGGCGCGAATCCGTGACCCTTCCGCCTGCCGGATCGGTCTCACCTCGGCCGGTGGCGGAGGCGGTGGAATGAGCGGGATCCCGGGATGCAGGGCTGCCAGGACGGGCATCAAAGCCATGAAGCAGCCCGCTCAGTCTCGAAACGCTAGCGACCTTGGAGCGGTCCGCCAGCACTTGCTTGAGTTGCAGGTGGTCCAGCTTTTAGATTCAGAAGCTCGCAGCGGGACCGAGGTTTAGGGCGATCCGTCGCCTTCCGTTCGGTCGACCCGGCTGCTTCGTTACTACCGATAGACCTGTTGTCGCTGGGCTATGCCGCTGTCTTCTCGTCCTGTTTGGCCCCATTGCGACAGCCCCGCCCCGGCAGAGGTGGCCGGCGAGAAGGATGCCTGCGGCGTTGGTTTTCTGGCGAACCTCAAAGGTGAGACCAGCCACTGGGTCCTGAAGCAGGCCCTGCGCGGTCTGGACTGCATGGAGCACCGCGGCGGCTGCGGCGGCGATGGCGATTCCGGCGATGGCGCCGGTGTGCTCTGCGGCATCCCCTGGACCTATCTCGAGGCGGTTTGGCCTGAAGCTGCCGCCGCCTCAGCTGCAACCCGTGGTTTGGGCATGGTGTTCCTGCCTGCCGAGGCGGGCAAGCGCGATCAAGCCAAGGCCTTTTGCGACGAGGAAGCCCAGGCCCTGGGACTGCGCAGCCTGGGCTGGCGCAGCGTTCCCGTGGACCCCAGCGTCTTAGGTCCCCTGGCCCGCGGCACGGCTCCAGTGATTGAGCAGTGGCTGCTCGCTGCCGATTGCGATGGTGACGCCCTCGAGGCCCTGCTGTTCCGCCTGCGGCGCCGCTGCGGCGATCGTGCGCGCAGTGTCTGGGGTGCCGTCCCAAGCGACCTTTACTTCGCGTCCTTGAGCAGCCGGACGGTTGTCTACAAGGGCATGGTCCGCTCGGAGGTCCTCTCCGCCTACTACGGGGACCTTCGCGATGAACGCTTCGCGGTCAGTTTCGCGGTCTATCACCGTCGTTTCAGCACCAACACGCTGCCCCGCTGGCCCCTGGCCCAGCCGATGCGTCTCCTGGGCCACAACGGCGAGATCAACACCCTTCTGGGCAACCTGAATTGGGCCCGCGCCGCCGAGGCTGATCTCGATGCGGTTTGGGGCGATGCCGCTTCGGACCTCAAGCCGGTGGTGAATTCCGCCTTCAGCGATTCGGCCAACCTTGATGCCACCCTCGAGCTGCTGGTTCGCAGTGGTCGCCCGATCACCGAGAGCCTGCTGACCCTGGTGCCGGAGGCCTTCCGCGATCAGCCGGCCCTGGCTGACAAGCCAGCGGTCCAGGCCTTCTATGAGTATTCGGCCTGCACCCAGGAGCCCTGGGATGGCCCAGCGCTTCTGGTCTTCGCCGATGGCCGCAGCGTTGGCGCCACCTTGGATCGCAATGGCCTGCGCCCGGCTCGCTACTGCATCACCAGCGACGGCTTTGTGGTGATGGGCTCGGAAACCGGCGTGGTGGAGCTCGAGGAAAGCCGGATCATCGAGAAGGGTCGCCTGGGCCCCGGCCAGATGTTGGCCGTTGATCTGGAGAACGGTCGCCTGCTCCATAACTGGGACGTCAAGCAAGAGGTGGCCGCGCGTCACCCCTACGGCCAGTGGTTGGCGGAGCACCGCCGCACCCTGACGGCCCAGCCCTGGACCCAGGAGCGCCAGCTGGCTGACCTGGAGCTGCTCCAGCAGCAAACCGCCTTTGGTTTCACCGCCGAGGACTTCGATCTGGTGATCGAGGACATGGCCGGTGCGGCCAAGGAGCCCACCTACTGCATGGGTGATGACATCCCCTTGGCGGTGCTCTCCGATAAGCCCCACCTTCTGTACGACTACTTCAAGCAGCGCTTCGCCCAGGTCACCAACCCGCCGATTGACCCCCTGCGGGAGAAGTTGGTGATGAGCCTGGAGATGCATCTGGGCAAGCGGGGCTCTCCCCTCAAGCCCGAGGCCGCCGCGGCAGCGGTTCTGCATCTCAACAGCCCGATCCTTAATGAGGCCGAGTTGGCGGCGGCCACCCAGCAGGGCATTGCCAGCCGCACGCTCTCGACCCTGATGCCGATCACCGGCGGACCGGCCGGGCTTGAGGCGGCACTGACCCAGCTCTGCAGCGACGCTGAAGCCGCCGTGCGCAGCGGCAACCAAATCCTGGTGCTCTCTGACCGGGGAATCACGGCAACCACGTCCTATATCCCCCCGCTCCTGGCGGTGGGTGCGGTGCACCATCACCTGCTGAACCAGGGACTGCGCCTGCAGACCTCCCTGGTGGCTGAGACCGCCCAGTGCTGGAGCACCCACCACCTGGCTTGCCTGATCGGCTACGGCGCCAGCGCTGTTTGCCCCTGGCTCACCTGGGAGACCACGCGTCATTGGCTGGCCCATCCCAAGACGCAGAAATTGATTGAGCGGGGCAAGCTCCCCGCCCTGACCCCCGATCAGGTCCAGGCCAATGTGCGCAAGGCCCTCGAAGACGGTCTACGCAAGATCCTCTCCAAGATCGGTATCTCCCTGCTGGCCAGCTACCACGGAGCCCAGATCTTTGAGGCGATCGGTGTCGGTGCCGATCTGATCGAGCGGGCCTTCAAGGGCACCACCAGCCGCGTGGCTGGTCTGAGCCTGGCGGAATTGGCCAGCGAGACGCTGACCTTCCACGCCAAGGCGTTCCCAGAACTCAACCGCACCAAGCTCGAGTTCATGGGCTTTGTGCAGTACCGGACCGGCGGGGAATACCACCTCAACAGCCCGGAGATGACCAAGGCGCTCCATGCGGCGATCAAGCAGGGGCCCGGTTACGACCACTTCTCCACCTACAAAACCCTGGTGGAGAACCGTCCGGTGACGGCCCTGCGGGACCTCCTGGAGCTGCAACCCGCCGCCACTCCGCTGCCCCTCGATCAGGTCGAGAGCATCGAGAGCATCTGTGAGCGCTTCTGCACCGGCGGCATGAGCTTGGGTGCCCTCTCGCGCGAAGCCCATGAAGTCTTGGCCGTCGCGATGAACCGCATCGGCGGCAAGAGCAACAGCGGTGAGGGCGGCGAGGACCCTGCTCGCTTCAAGGTCCTGGGGGATGTGAATGCGGAGGGCCTCTCCGCCACCCTGCCCTCGATCAAGGGTCTGAAAAACGGGGACACCGCCTGCTCTGCGATCAAGCAGATCGCCTCGGGCCGCTTTGGCGTGACCCCCGAGTACCTGCGCAGCGGCAAGCAGCTCGAGATCAAGGTGGCCCAAGGGGCCAAGCCCGGTGAAGGCGGCCAGCTTCCCGGTCCGAAGGTCGATCCCTACATCGCCTGGTTGCGCAACAGCAAGCCTGGGGTGGCCTTGATCTCACCGCCGCCTCACCACGACATCTATTCGATCGAGGATCTGGCGCAGCTCATCCATGACCTGCACCAGGTGCATCCCGCCGCCAAGGTCAGCGTCAAGCTGGTGGCTGAGATCGGCATCGGCACCATCGCGGCAGGTGTGGCCAAGGCCAATGCCGATGTCATCCAGATCTCTGGCCATGACGGCGGCACCGGTGCCTCGCCCCTGAGCTCGATCAAGCATGCCGGCGGTCCCTGGGAACTCGGTCTGACCGAGGTTCACCGGGCTCTGCTGGAGAACGGCCTGCGTGATCGCGTGCTGCTGCGGGCCGATGGCGGCCTGAAGACCGGCTGGGACGTGGTCATCGCCGCCCTGCTGGGCGCTGAGGAATACGGCTTCGGTTCGATCGCGATGATCGCCGAGGGCTGCATCATGGCCCGCGTTTGCCACACCAATAACTGCCCGGTCGGCGTGGCCACCCAGAAGGAGGCCCTGCGCAAGCGCTTCACCGGTCTGCCTGAGCAGGTGGTGAACTTCTTCCTGTTCGTCGCCGAGGAAGTGCGTCAGCTGATGAGCGTGCTGGGCGTGGCCCGTCTGGAGGACCTGATTGGTCGCTCGGACCTGCTGAAGCCCCGCGCCGTGCAGCTGGCGAAAACGAAGGCCCTGGATCTCTCCTGCCTGCTGGATCCCATCCCCCAGGCGGCCGATCGCGCCTGGTTGCGCCACGCCGAGGCGGCCCATGGCAACGGCGTGATCCTTGAGGATCAGCTGCTGGCTGATGCCGAGCTGATGGCGGCCATTGAGAACCACGGCCAGCTCGCCAGGACCCTGCCGATCATCAACACCGATCGCAGCGTCTGTGCCCGTCTGGGCGGTGAGATCGCGGCTCGCCATGGCAACACCGGCTTCCAGGGACAACTCGACCTCACCTATGAGGGTGCGGCGGGACAGAGCTTTGGCGCATTCACCGTTCAGGGCATGAATGTGCGCCTGGTGGGTGAGGCCAACGACTACGTCGGCAAAGGCATCAACGGTGGTCGCATCACCGTCGTTCCCCCTGCCGGTGGCAATGATCCCGGTGCCCAGGTGATCCTGGGGAACACCTGCCTCTATGGCGCCACCGGTGGTGAGCTCTTTGCCCTCGGCCGTGCCGGTGAGCGTTTCGCTGTGCGCAACAGCGGCGTCAAGACCGTGGTGGAAGGCGCCGGCGACCACTGCTGCGAATACATGACCGGTGGTGTGGTCGTGGTGCTCGGCAGCACGGGCCGCAACGTGGGCGCCGGCATGACCGGTGGCGTCACCTTCATCCTCGATGAGAACGGTGGTCTGCGCGATCGCGTCAACCCTGAGATCGTCGAGATCTGTGAGCTCACGACCCCTGAGCAGGAGGCCATGCTCAAGCCTCTGCTCGAGGCCCATCTCGCGGCCACCGGCAGCAGCAAGGCGTCCACGATCCTGGGCGACTGGTCCAGCTGGAAAGGGCGCTTCAAGGTGCTGGTTCCCCCCAGCGAGAAGGCCAACGTCGGCCTGGCGGAGCGGGAGGCGGTGGCGGCCTGAGCCGCCGGTTCTCCGCTCCTTCGGGTTCGGTTGCTGCACCACTGGGTCGGCTCACCCCACCCTTTGGTTCGGCTGGCCCGACCGCTGCAATCCGAGACCGTCCATAGCGTTTGGGCAACCGCAACGGAGCCATGCCTCCTGAGTTCGCCCAACCCTTTCAACAGCTCTTTGCCCGCCAGATGACCCTGGCCCTGCTCGAGCACTGTGTCCGCCTGGATGCTCCTGTGAGCCTGGTGAACCAGCGCCTGGATGCCCTTGGGGACTGCCCTGAGGCCCAGGCTCTGGAAGCTGAATTTCTGCTGGAGCCCCAGGCTTAAGCCAGGCCTAGCGGGGGTGCAGCTGCATCAGGCGCTGCACCTCACCGGCGTGATAGCTGCTGCGGGTCAGGGGAGTGCTGACCACCTGCAGGAAGCCCAGCTCCTGCTCGCCGTGGAGACGGAAGCGCTCGAATTGCTCGGGGGTGACGAACCGATCCACCGGCAGGTGCTTCGGCCCCGGGGAGAGGTACTGGCCGATCGTGACGATGTCGACCCGGTGTTCCCTGAGATCCAGCAGGGTCTCGATCACTTCCTCGTCGCTTTCCCCAAGGCCGACCATCAGGCCGGACTTGCTGTAGGCCTTCGGCCAGCGCTCCCGCACCTGCAGCAGCAGCTCGAGCGAGCGTTCGTAGATCCCCTGGGGTCTGGCTTTTTTGTAGAGCCTGGGCACCGTCTCGATGTTGTGGTTCAGCACATCGGGGCCGGCCTCCATCACCGTGGCCAGGGCATCCCAGTCCCCGCAGAAATCAGGGATCAGCAGCTCAATGGTGGTCTGGGGAGAGCGCTGGCGGACCGCCTCGATGCAGGCCACAAATTGGCTGGCTCCGCCATCGCTCAGGTCGTCGCGATTCACCGAGGTGATCACCACATGCTTCAGGCCCAGCCGCGCGGTGGCTTCCCCCAGGCGCTCGGGCTCGGTCGGATCGAGGCTGCGAACGCTCTTGTCGAAATCGATGTCGCAGTAGGGGCAGGCCCGGGTGCAGCCCGGCCCCATGATCAAAAAGGTCGCCGTGCCCCCGGCGAAGCACTCGCCGATGTTCGGGCAGCTGGCCTCCTGGCAGACGGTGTTGAGCTTGAGATCCAGCAGCAGATCGGCCACTTCCCCGATCCGTTCCCGCTGGGGAGCTTTGACGCGCAGCCAGTCGGGTTTCAGCAAGGGATGAGGAGCGCGCCGAAGGCACCAAAGGGCTGGCTGACTCTAGGAAGCGACTGGTCCACCATCTCCTACACTCCGCCCATCGGGATGTAGCGCAGCTTGGTAGCGCACTTCGTTCGGGACGAAGGGGCCGCAGGTTCGAATCCTGTCATCCCGATTCTTATTGCAGCTCCGCGCCTGGATATCCCCTCGGGGTGACCATTCGGCCGTCCTCGGCGCGACTGCTGCTGTTGCCGATCAGCACCAGGGTGAGCATGTCCACCTGCTCGATCGGAAGACCGCCGAGTTCGTGCAGGGTCACCTGCTCTTCGGGGCGCCCGAGTTGGCGAGCGAGGACCACAGGCGTGCTGGCAGGCCGTCCGGAGAGCAGAAGCTGCTGGGCCCGCTCCAGCTGCCAATCCCTGCCCTTGGAGCGCGGGTTGTAGAGGGCGACGACAAAGTCGCCTGCCGCCGCTGCCACCAGGCGCTTTTCGATCACCTCCCAAGGGGTCAGACGGTCGCTCAGGCTGATGGTGCAGAAGTCGTGCATCAACGGTGCTCCGGCCCGGGCCGCGGCAACCTGCAGGGCTGAGATCCCGGGATGGACCTCGAAGCCCGGACGGTCCAGGGGATCGAGCTCGAGCCAGAGCTCCAGGGCCAGTCCCGCCATCCCATAGATGCCGCTATCCCCCGAGGAGACCAAGGAGACGGTCTGTCCCTCGCAGGCCAGGCGCAGCGCCTGCCTGCAGCGTTCTCGCTCTTGGGTCAGCTGACCGTCACTGCGCAGTTGATCGGGGCGGCGCAGCGGTTCAAGCAAATCCAGGTAGAGCCCGTAGCCGACCCAAACGCAGCTCTGGCTGAGGGCCGCTTTGGCGTCCGGGGTCAGGAGGTCCAGCCGACCTGGCCCACTGCCGATCAGATGCAACTGGCCGCGATGGGGTGCCCATTGACTGGCGGCCAGGGCCAGGGCTGCAGTCGCCGCTCCCTGTTCACCTGCTTCGGCGCGGCTGATCTGCTTTTCGGCCAGCAGCGTTGCCTCCGGGCCTGCCGCCAGAAGGGCCGAGGCCTCCGCCACGCTGGCGGTTCCCAGTTCGGCCGCGACCACGGCGGAGGGGTTGGGAACCTCCACCGGTGCCAGGCGCTCAGCGCTGAAGCAGCGCAGGGGCCAGCCGCGCTGTTTGGCCAGCGCCAAGAGCGCCGGCTCATCCGCTTTGCGATCGGCACTGGCCAGGCCTGCGATCGCCTCCGGTGCGATCTGGTGTTGCGCGATCAGTTGGTCGCAGCAGCGCTCCAGCAGGCTCAGGCTGGTGTTGCGCTCGCAGCCCATTCCCAGCCAGACGCTGGGCGGGTGCCAGCGGCAGCCCGGATCCGCCCCGACCCCGACTGAAATCCTTTGTGTGGCGGCCTCGGCCCCTGGCGCCAGGCCGGGGAGTTCTTGCCAGCGGGAATTGCCCTGCAGGTGTTGGGCCTCCAGCGCCTCGCCGCGGGCGGCGGCCTTCATGAGCGCGTCCCAGGGGCCGTTGTTGCGTCTCCAGCCCCAGGCCTGACCAAAGCTGTCCAAGGCAACTCGGCCCTCGCCATGGGCGGCACCGGTGATCACCGCCTCCCCTTGGCAGCTGGCCGCCAGGGTCTGAGCCAGGGCCTCGCCACCAGCCCCGTGGCCTCCCAGTAGGGGGATGGCAAAGCGTCCGCTTGGATCCAGAACGACCACCGCTGGGTCGCTGGCCTTGCTCTCGAGCTGAGGCGCGATCAGTCGGGTGATGGCCCCACAGGCCCCGACGGCCACAAAGGCCCGACTTGTGCTCCAGTTGGCCTCGAGCAGGGCCTGCAGTTCCCCAGGCCCCCAGTGGTTTCCATCGGCCGGGCTGGCCAGACGGTCAATCTCACCTGATTGCAGGAGGCGTCGCAGCAGCGGGAGGCCGCTGGCGCTGAGGCTGAATCCCCAAATCAGGCTGTCGTTCATCCCCCCAGCTTCGCCTTCAGGCCGGCCAAGGGACCCTTGGGCTGCGCTTCGATCAGGGACCCGTCACTGCTGACCAAATCCCGCGCTGATCCACCCAGACGACTGCTCGGAGCGGTGCGCTCTGCGGGCACTGTTGTTACTGGTGCTGGCGTGGGTGCTACCGCAGTGGGTGCGGGAGGCGTCGGTTCTTCTTCGGGTGCCGAGGGGGGCTCCGCAGGAGCAGGTTCCGGCTCGGGATCGGCTGGGGCGGGTGTCGCCTCAGCTGCCATTGGCAGTTCGGTGGGATCCGGGCGTGCCTCCTCCAGGGGAGCTGGCTGGGGCTCAGGGCGCTCCGGTTCGCTCGCTTCAGGCGGCGCAGCCTGAGGTGGAGCGGCCTCGGGTTTCTTGGTCTGGATCTCGGCAGCTGGCGGCGCGACGGGTTCTGGCTCCGGGCTGCCACTGAGGGCCGCGAGGGCTTGAGCGCTGAGGCTGGCCTGTTGCCAGCTCGGCCTGGGGCTGGAGTCGATCACAACCTCACGCACCACGCTGTTGAAGGGTGGGTTGAGGGGGTCTCCTCGGCCGTCCAGCAATTCCAGTTGCACCGCATTGCTGCCCCGCTTGAGGCCCTTGAGCCAAAGCGGTGTCTGCCGGTCCACCAGAAAGCTGTCGCCGTTCACGCTGACCCGCAGGCGCCAACGGGCATCGTCATCGCGCAGGTGCTGCAGCGGTGCGTCGATCAACAACCAGTCGATCAGGACCGGCTCGTTGTGCTGCAGGTCCGAGGGACTGGCCGCAATCAGCTGCGGGGAGCCCGAAGCCGGCAGTTGGGACGGATTGCGGGCGACCCGATGCAGGCGTAACTGCTGACTGGCTCCTGGGGCTTTGACCACTTCCCCCCAGGGCCTGGCGGCGAAGACCGTCAGGCGATGGCTGCCAGGGCTGAGCTCCGGCATGGAGAGTCCCTGGGCTTCGGCTGCGCTGCTGATGCGCCTAGGGGGTTGATCGTCGAGTTGAACGACCAGGTGGGGGCCCAGTCCGTTGGTTTCGTCTTCGTAGAGGGGCCAGTCCTGAACCTTCAGCTTCAGCGTCCAGGGGCCGGCCGGAAGAGTGCTGTCATTTGCAGGGGACAACACCTCGATCTGTGGCGCCAGGTCGTTCAACCTTTCGCGGACTTGTTGCACTGCTCCTGGTGGGGCAACTTCCTGCAGCTGTCCACTTGGTTTGGAGCTGGTGACTGGAGAGGGTTCTGAGCTGCTCCCTCTTGCGCTGGTGCCGGATGTGCAGCCACTGGCGACCATGAGCAACACCGAGAGCACCACGGCCGAGATGGCCTTTAGTGCTGACTGGCGCATGCGCTTGCCTCTCCCCACTCGTTTGGGCGAATGACTGAACACATTCTGCAGGTTTGCGGACTATTTGACCGGAAGGACTAGCGGATTCTCGATAAATAGGGCTATGGAAATGGCCTTATTTGCTTAACAAGACGGGGGCAATCTGAGAAAACTTGATGATTCTTTGCTCCCGCGAGAACTCAGTCCCTGACTGGCCCGACTCCGGGTTGAACCTTTGTAACTGCTGGGCCGAGAGGCTTGGATTCCGCTTTTATACTTCCGCCAGCGGTCCCCTTATTGGGGCCCAAAGCGCCAGTCAGGAAGAGCAGTTTCGACCTCGGTCGAAGCGGGTTTTCTTGGCCCGGCGCCCATGGCGCGAGTCCTTGGCTTGCGTCCGTGGCTCCACTGGAGATCCCTCGCTTCGTCGAAGGATCAGCCCAGAAGGGTGGACCTCCACCTCGACCCCGTCCCTCGAGGAACCTCTCGATGACCATCAGCCCACCAGAGCGTGGGAAAACGGCGAAGGCCCAGGTCGACCGGGTGAACAACCCGGCCACCTTCGAACTGTTCGGTAAGCCCGGCCATTTCGATCGCAGCCTTGCCAAAGGTCCCAAAACCACAACCTGGGTTTGGAACCTCCACGCCAACGCTCACGACTTCGACAGCCACACCAGCGATCTCGAAGAGGTCAGCCGGAAGATTTTTTCGGCCCACTTCGGTCACCTGGCTGTGATCTTTGTTTGGCTGAGCGGCGCCTTCTTCCACGGTGCTCGCTTCTCCAACTACTCCGGCTGGCTCGCCGACCCCACGCACGTGAAACCCAGTGCGCAGGTGGTTTGGCCTGTCTTCGGCCAAGAAATCCTTAACGGCGATGTGGGTGCCGGCTTCCACGGCATCCAGATCACTTCAGGCCTCTTCCACGTGTGGCGGGCCTGGGGCATCACCACTGAAACCCAGCTCATGGCCCTGGCCATCGGTGCTCTGGTGATGGCCGGTTTGATGCTCAATGCGGGCGTCTTCCACTACCACAAGGCAGCTCCCAAGCTCGAGTGGTTCCAGAACGTTGAGTCGATGCTCAACC
>NZ_JAFMKL010000033.1:0-16151 GCF_017852955.1 Vulcanococcus sp. DEBay_Sum22DG08_74 | reverse complement strand
ACTCGAGCCGGTCGCTGAGGCCGTGCCCTAGGCGGGACAGGGCAGAGCGGCCGCCGCCGTGGTGCCGCCAGACCGCGGGGTCTTCCTCTCCACCAGTTGGCGGATGGAGCCCTCGATCACCGCTGTTGTCTCGGAGCTCTTCTATGACGGGCGCCTTGAGGCGAGCCGTGGCAACGCCGCCAACGCCATCCAGTGGGCCAGACCTTGCCTGTCTGCATCTGGGCGTTCCCTACCTGATCGCGGCTTGGTGTTTGAACCGGTGCACCACAGCGGCTGCAGCGTGACCAGTGAGGCCGAGATCGAGCGGATCGATCAGATCGTGTCTGCACTGCTTGGTGGGTCGTACACCCATGCCAAGGGCAGCGGCACGCTCAGCTCAGAAGAGATCCTGGTGATCGCCCCTTACAACGTGCAGGTGAACCGCCTGCGCCAGCGCCTAGACGGCAAAGCCAGGGTGGGCACGGTGGACAAGTTCCAAGGGCAGGAGGCACCGGTTGCGATCCTCTCGCTGACAGCCAGTAGCGGTGACGATGCTCCACGGGGTCTGGGCTTTCTGCTCTCGCCAAACCGCCTGAATGTGGCGATCAGCCGGGCCCAGTGCCTCTCGATCGTGGTGGGCTCCCCTGGATTGACGAGCGGCTTGGCGAACACGATCGAAGAAGCGGAGCAGATCAACCGGTTGTGCCGGATTATTCAACGCAGCGGATCATGACCATCAGGAAGCTCATCTGCGAACCCGTTCTGGGGGCGCTTCTACCCCTGGGACTCATCGTTTCTCTGGGCCCAGTCGCGATAGCCCAGCAACCGGTCCAACCCCTCACAAAAGTGGGAGGGTGCCCGCTCGGCTACTACAGCTCCGGCAGCTACTGCGTGCCCTCGAAGAGCGGGAATACCCGCGGAGCATTGGAGAAAACCGGCAACAGCTGCCCGCTGGGTTTCTACAGCTCAGGCAATTACTGCGTCAGCAGCCCAAGCAACAACCGGGAGGCGATCCAGAAGCAGGGAAACTCTTGCCCGTTGGGTTGGTACAGCTCTGGCAGCTACTGCGTGAAGAGCCGCTGACGGATCCAGCGGCAATCATTCGCAGCGGAGAGGATCAATCCTCTTCTTCGGCACCACCCGCTGGGATCAGCTTGATCTGCTTCCGACCTAGTTTGATCTCAAACTCATCTCCAGGCTTGAGATCGAGCATGGCGGTGTAGGCCTTGCCGATCATGAGATTGCCATTGAATTGAACACGGGTTGTGTAGCTGAGCTTGCGGCCACCTTTGCCCCGGCCGGCGCCGTCGTTGCCGAGGCTGAGGCCCTTGGCTTCCAGCAGGGCCTCATAGAAGGCGGTGAAGTTCAGACGCTCACCGCCATCCTTCTTGGTGCTCACGTATCCGCAGCTCCGCACCACATCGGATTTGGAGACATCGCCCAGCTCTTTGACTTTGGCGAGCAGATCAGAGCCGGTGAGCATTGGCAGAGATAAGACTTAAGCAGTAGCTATCGCCCCGCAAGGCATAGCAGTGAGCTCAGATCGCTGATTGCAACCATCAAAAAAGGAGGCCTCCTCAGACCTCCTTAAGCGTGCAGTAGTCATCCTCTGCAATGTGGCGGTTCTAACGCCTCTGGCCATGGATTGCCAGCTCAGATCTCCTGGAGCAAGCGCTCGAGCCGCACCAGTTGATAGCGGTTGGCTTCTGAGGGAACAGCGCTATACATCGCCCAGCATTGGCGCAGCTGCGCTTCCAGGCCCTGGCGCACGTGGTGGTGGCTGTGCAGCGAGATTGTGGCGGCGGTTGGGGTGAAGGTCATCGCGAAGGTTCGGGCAACTGTTCAAAGGGTTCCCCGCCCTGTCCCCGCAGGTCCATGCAGCGATCAATTCGCCGGGCTGAGTTGAATCCACCAGCCGCTACCCGGGCCCTCCACTTGCCAGCGGGGGCTCCAGTTGCGCTCGGAATAGCGCAGGGCCTGACCGCTACCAATGGCTGTACTCACATAGCCGCCCTCGGCAAGGGCGGCCTCGCCATTGGGGTCATGCATCAGCAGTTGCCTTGAGGCCGGATCCCACCCCACGACAACACTCCAGTGGCCGCCGCCACGCGGTGCGCTGACCGGACCGCGATGCAGCCAGCCGACAGGACAGGGGAGCCCGCGCCTGAGCTGATGCAGTAGATCCTCGATTGCACCGTCCTGACGAAAGCGCGCCCGCAGGCCCAGGGAGCCGAGGGCCGCAATCTGAGCGCTGGCATCGGTGCTGTCGCCATAGCGCTGAACCAACCGGAGGTACTGGTCATCGACTTGCCCTTGCCCTGCCAAGCAACCCGGCTTGAGGAAGGCAGCGGCCATGGCACAACTCGAGGAGAAACACATCCGCCGGCCCTGATCGGTGGCGCTGTCGTTCTGGCTCAGGTAGGGAACGGGCAGCTGGATCAGCCCTGGTGTCAGCCCGCCTCGGTAGCGAGCGGCGAACCTCTCCAGCTGCTCCGGAGTGAGGCTGTCCTGCAGCAGAACCCAGGCCTCGCACTGATGCGGCAGTTCTTGGAAATGACGGACCGCTGAGAGCAGCTGGATCGGTTCAGACAAGGCGCGCGGAGCAGACGGCCCTGAAGGGTTCCGGATGCAGCGCTCGGAACCCTTCGTTCTCCAGGGTCTCCAGCAGATGAACTCACGCCGGCTAGTGGTTTGGATCTCCGCCGGAATCCTTAGCTTTCAGGGCGCCACCTTGGCCTTCGATCTCCTCAACTGCACGGCCCTGAGTTGGCTCTACGTGCGAAGCAATGGCTTGCCAGCGCTCGAGCAACAGCAGAACATCCCTCCAGAGGCACCCGTTTCGGCCTTCTGCAGTCGCCCCCAGGACCGGATTGATGAGGCCGTCAGCCAGGGCCTGAGCATCCTGGCGGGCCTAGCCCTTGGGAGCTCCGTGGGCGGGCGGGGTGAAGGCCGGCACTGAGTAGCAAGTAGTTGCCAATAGCCTCCGGCAGCCGCAGTCAACCGATGAAGAGTGACTCAAGTCGCCAGTGGATCTGTACACGCCAGATGGCCGAGCTTCTCAGCCTCCACCGTGTGACTCTCCAACGGTTGAAGTCAGCCGGTTACTTCCGCCAAGGACATCATTTCCGGAAGGCCAATCCACTGGCTCCGCGCTCAAACACGCTCTGGCATGAACAGCGCGTCCTGATGCGTCTGCAGGCCGAATAAAAGCCAGATCCGACAGCAATGAGACAGCGTTGAGACCGTGTTTCTAATTATCAAGATCTGGCAAACGTGCAAAGTCCCGTGCAAAGTCCTCCAGGCCACCCCAGTGATAGCAAGGGATTACGACCAAGTTCTCGAGATTCATAACCCCAAGGTCGGGAGTTCAAGTCTCCCCCGAGCCATCGCTTATTGCCTCGCTTCGGCGGGGCTTTTTGCTGTCTGCGTTCACTCCACGCCTAGGGTCTGGCCAGTTAAACCGGGGAGTGATGCAGGCATTCCGACAGGTCTTGCCGTTCTTGGCCTGCGTGGCGCTGGCGCCTTCCAGCGCACTGGCCTGCAGCTGCTCACCGGCCATCGAGACGCCCATCACTCAGCTGTATCGCTGGCAAATCGGACGGCAGGACACACCGGGGCGCCCTGAGCTGAAGTCCATCCAAAACCTTCTCAGCCCAGCGTTGTACCAGGACTTGAGCGCTGCCTATCAGCTCAACCCAGGTGAGGGGCGTGGCTATTTGGATTTCGATCCCTTCAGTGGCACGCAGGTTTACACCCACAACGTGCTCGTGGTGGGCTGCAGCGGCGACAGTGCCGATGTCGCGGTGTTTACGGGTCTGAAAGGACGTCTCTCCGAGACTCCACAACGGCTCTCTCTGCAGATGCAGCAGACCGCCGATGGATCATGGGTGGTGGGTGATGTCAGCTACCCCAGTGGGTTCCAGCTGAGCAGTGTTCTCTCTGGCTTGTTGAAGCAGTGATCCCTCTTCTCTGTCTCTGCGGCCCGTCCGCTGCCGGGAAAACCAGCATGACGCGAGCCCTGCAGGACCTTCTGGAGAGTGACGGCATCAGGGTGTTGCCACTGTCCTGTGATGACTACTACTGGCACGAATGGACCCCGGATGCGGTCTACGGCTACGACACCCCTGCCGGAATTGATGCCGAGGCTCTGCTTGCTGATCTGGAGCAGCTCTGCAGGGGGGACGCCACCAGCCTTCGCCGCTACGACATGGTCAGCCACCAGGCCCGGCACGAGCCTTTGATTCAGGCCTATGACCTGATTGTTCTCGAGGGGGCCTTTGGTCCCCAGCTCCTGCTGGAGGAGCCGCTGCTGCGATCGATGGTCTATCTGGAGCTCACGATGCCGCTGCGCCTCTGGCGACGCCTACTGCGTGATCGCCGTGAACGCGGGCATTCCTTGGCCTATGTGATTCGGCAGACCGTGCTGGAGACGCTGCCCGGGGAAAGGGAATTCATTCTTCCCTTGAAACCGCAAGCCGACCTGGTCATCCAAAACAGCATGGCAGGCCTTGCGACACTGACGGAACACGCCCGCTCCCTCCTGGTGCCATGACCCGTGACGATGGAGCGAGGCTGATCAATGGACCCGAGACGGCCAACACCACACTCCTTCTTGCCCACGGTGCAGGCGCACCGATGGATAGCCCCTGGATGAACACCGTGGCCGAAGGCATCGGCAATTGCGGTGTTCGGGTGGTGCGCTTCGAGTTCCCCTACATGCAGCGAAGTCGGGAGCTGGGTCGACGTTGTGGACCAGATCGACTCCCCAAACTCCTTGATGCCTACCGCGAGGAGGTAATCAGCGAACAACAGCGGCAAGGTGGCGCCAATCTGTTCATCGCTGGGAAGTCCCTCGGAGGGCGCATCGCCAGCCTGCTCATCGACACGCTGAGCGACGTCCAGGGTTGCCTGTGCCTTGGCTATCCCTTCCATCCCCCAGGACAACCAGAGTCATTGCGCACCGACCATCTCGAGGTCATGCACTCCCCGTGCCTCATTCTCCAGGGGGAACGGGACAGCTTTGGACGCCGTGAGGAAGTGGAGCGCTATCCACTGGCCGCGTCGGTGGAGTTGACCTGGTTGCAGAGCGGAGATCACAGCTTCAAGCCCACCAAGGCCTCCGGACTCACTGAGTCAGACAACTTGCAGGCCGCCATCGACCACTGTCAGCACTTCATGACCCATCACCAGCGCGGGTAGCCCAGGCAACGGAAGAACGAGGGCAGTGTGGCCAACACTTATGGAGCCAACACGGCCACAGAAAATGCGCGAGGTCGTCTTTCGCGTTTCCTGCTCAGCTGAAAACCTGCAAGCCCAAAGTGAGCAACCGCAGCTGAGCATTCGCTCCAGCAACCTTGAGGAACTGCACTACGCAGCTCGCGATGCGTTGATGGACCACTTCGGCCCCAGCCATGGGGCCTATCGGGTTCGCTTTACGCGCTGACGGTCTCGAGCGCCTGGGGGATGCGCTGGAACATGTAGCCCAATCCCCGAGCGGTAAGGATCAGTTCCGGGTTTTCGGGATCATCCTCGAGCTTGGCCCGCAGCCGGGAGATGTGCACATCCACCACTCGGCTGTCGGAGGAGCGCTCGGGCTTGTAGCCCCAGACTTTCTCCAGCATGTCCAGGCGACTGATCGGTTCGCCAGACCGGCTAAGCAGAAGCTCAAGCAGGTTGAACTCCATGCCGGTCAGTCGGATGCGCTCATCGCCCCGATGGGCCTGACGCTTGTTGAAGTCGATGCTGAGGTCACCCACGACCACCACATGGGCCGTGCGGCCGGGCCCGGCCACCCCATTGGCCTGAACAGAGCTGACACGCCGCATGACGCAGCGAATTCGCGCCTCCAGCTCCTTCGGGCTGAAAGGTTTCACCATGTAGTCGTCGGCGCCAAGCTGCAGACCCGTGATCCGGTCTGCCACATCGCCGAGGGCGGTCAACAGGATGATCGGGACCTCCGACTGGGCACGAATGCGCTCGGTCACGGCAAAACCGTCGAGCTCCGGCATCATCACGTCGAGAACCACGACATCCGGTTCTGATGCGCGGAAATGCTCGAGTGCCTGGGCTCCGTTCTCGGCAAGGGTCACTTCGTGACCAAGCATCACCAGGCGGGTCTCAAGGATTCGACGAATGTTCTCTTCGTCATCTGCGACCAGGATCTTGAGGGGAGCGGTCGTCGTCGCTTCAGTCATCAAGAGGGGATCAGATGCTGTTCTGAATCAACGAATAGCCGAGTGGGTTCCCGTTTATGAAGGAACAACAGGCTTTGTAACGAAGCCGCAGCGGGACTGTCCCTGACTGCTTAGTTCTCCTGTTCTGTGAAGGCATCCAGCAGAACGGGCACCGTCACGATCGGGTCAAAGCTCGTAATCGCAGGCTGCGGAGTGGGCTCGGCCTGACGGCGGAAACGATTCGAACTGGTCCGACTGGGGGCCGGCGAGCTCGCCTGAGGGGAGGCGCTTGGTTGGTCCGCCTCGGAGCGGCGACGGATTGGATTACGCCGGGTCGCCTCTGGACGGGTCGTGGACAGTGGCCGCTGGATCGGTTGGTCCTTCAACTCCCCGCGGAGCTGGTTCAGTAGCCGAAAATGGCCGGTGGTGTTGTATTTCCGCAGCAGCGACGGATCCCAAGCCATTAGCGCTGGTCTGTAAGACCCTCAGCCTATTGGGCAGCGCGGGTGCAGGAGAAGCGTGATAAATTGTTGCGGTGACAACTGGAAGTCGATCCGGGTTCGGGTTAACCGAAACGTTGGGTCTAATCCCTGTCTCCACCAATCATTTCACGGATTATGTCGAGGCTCGTCGGTCTTCAGGCTCCTGACTTCACCGCCACTGCAGTGGTCGATCAGGAATTCAAGGAGGTGACCCTCTCCTCATACCGCGGCAAGTACGTGGTGCTGTTCTTCTACCCCCTGGATTTCACCTTCGTCTGCCCGACGGAGATCACGGCCTTCTCCGATCGCTACAGCGAGTTCTCCAGCCGTAACTGTGAAGTCCTGGGCGTCTCCGTGGACAGCCAGTTCTCTCACCTCGCCTGGGTGCAGACCGACCGTAAGAACGGTGGTCTCGGCGACATCGCCTATCCCCTGGTCGCTGACCTGAAGAAGGACATCGCCCGTTCCTACGAGGTGCTGGACGAGGAAGCCGGTGTGGCCCTGCGCGGTCTGTTCATCATCGATCCCGATGGTGTGATCATGCAGAGCACCATCAACAACCTGCCCGTCGGCCGCAGCGTTGACGAGACCCTGCGTCTGCTCCAGGCCTTCCAGCACATCCGCAACCACCCCGACGAGGTCTGCCCCGCCAACTGGACCCCTGGCGAGAAGACCATGAACCCCGATCCCGTGAAGAGCAAGGAGTTCTTCGCTGCTGTGAACTGATCCCCAGTTCCCATCGATCTACGGGGGCCGAGAGGCCCCCTTTTTTATGTTCAATCAGGGGCTGCCAGGCTCAGTTCCCCTGTCGCACCGTCCAACTGCGCTGGAACGCCGAGGGGAAGTGCCATGTTGGGCCGCCCGTGGCCGACTGGTAGCTGATGCACCAGCGGGATACCCAAGTTGCCGAGCCGCTCCTCGAGGATCTCCTCCATTGAGAAGTCCCCTGGCAAGACATCGTCCTCAGCCCAGCTGAAGCGCCCTAGGCCAATCCCCCGCACACCATCGAGCAACCCTGAGCTGCGCCACTGCGTGAGCTGCCGATCGACGCGATAGGGAGCTTCACCGGTGTCCTCCAGCACCAAGATCTTGTCCCGCAGGGCGGGAAGCCAAGGCGTACCGATCAAGCTCGTGGCAATGGTGAGGTTGCTCACCACCAGTGCTCCGCGGGCGATGCCTGGCCGTAGACGCCGGCCCTGAAGGGATGCCACAGGCCTCCCCTTGAGCAGAGAAGACAGGCGTTCCCACTGAAGGTCCGATCCGCCAAACCAGCCATGCACCCCACCGCAACTGCCTGCGGCGAGTTGGGCGAGGAGCACCGCTGAGCAATCTGAAAACCCAACACACCAGCGTGGGGTGGCCGGGATGGACCAGCCCTGCTCGAGCACGCGTGCACTGCCCCAGCCCGCCCCGACCAAGAACAGTGCATCAATGGAGGGATCGAGCCAGGCCTGCCGCAGGGAGGAGGCGCGCTGCTCATCCGTCCCGGAGAACCAACGCCACTGGCCCAAGAGTTCAGGCGGAGTGAGAAGCCTCCAACCCTCCTGCCGGCAGCGCCGCCGCAGGAGCTCCAACGTCGGATCCTCTCGCTCAAGCCAGGTGCCTGGTGCGAGCGCTGCAATCCGTGCTCCCGGCTTCAACGGTGCCGGGCCGCGCTGCGTCGCTGCTCGGGAGCGGGCAGCCAGGGGAACCGCTGCCGCTAGTGCCCCAAGGAGCAGCTCACGGCGGCGCCAGGGTTTCATCCCAACAGGCTGGCCAACAGACGGCGTCCATCGACCCCACCGGTCGCTGGGTCACAGGCCCGTTCGGGGTGGGGCATCAGGCCGAGCACATTGCCCTGGGCATTGGTCAGGCCAGCCACGTCGGCGACGGAGCCGTTGGGATTCCGGCAGTAGCGCAGCACCACCTGGCCTTGGTCCTCAAGGGCCTTGAGGTCATCGGGAGCGGCCTGGTAGCGCCCCTCTCCATGGGCGATAGGGAAATTCACCACCTCGCCGCTGCTGTAGCCCTGCAGCCAGCTGCACTGGCCCGGCTCAACGCGAAGATCCGTGGGCTCGCAGATGAAGTGGAGTTTCTGGTTACGGGTCAGGGCGCCTGGCAAGAGGCCCATCTCGGTCAGCACCTGGAAGCCATTGCAGATTCCCAGCACGCGACCGCCGCGCTTCGCGAAGGCCGCGACTTCCTCCAGCACAGGGGCGAAGCGCGCAATCGCTCCGCAGCGCAGGTAGTCGCCGTAGCTGAATCCGCCTGGAATCACCACGGCATCAAGACCACTCAGATCCCGCTCCTCATGCCAGAGGAAGCGGGTTTCGATGCCCAAACAGCCCTGGGCTGCCCACTGGACATCCCGGTCACAGTTTGAGCCGGGAAAAACAACGACACCAAGGGTCATGGCTCAGGCTCCAGCGCTGGAGTCGTCCTTGAGCTCGAGGGTCCAGTCCTCGATCACGGGATTGGCCAACAACCGGTCACTCAACAGCTCCAACTGCTGACGGGCGGTCTGGGCGTCAGGAGCCTCAAGCTCCACCTCCACGGCCTTACCGATCCGCAATTTGCCGATGCCATCGACACCCAGGCGTGAGGCAGCGGCTCGGGTGGCTTCACCAGCGGGATCGAGCACGGAGGGCCTCAGGGAGACCAACACACGGGCAGAGAAGACGGGCACCTGAGCTCTAGGTGGGGTTTGTTAAATCTTGGCAGGCCGGCTGACGCTGGACCCGGCTGTGGTCAGGTTGGAGGGGGTCCTAAGGGGTCGCCGTGGATCGCTTGCCGCTGCTGACTGGGCTGCTGACAGCCTGGGCACTCCTCACCACCCAGGTCGCCAAAGGGGAGGAACCCTTTTCGCTTCCGCTCGAATGCCAGCTCGAATCGGCCCGTTGGCAGCCCTGCACGCTGACCGTTGAACGGCTCGGGGAGCACTGGTGGCTCCAGGTCGGTGGGCGCCGACTGGACTTTCACCACGATGGACGGGGACAGATCGAACTTCAGGAGGCGGCAAGAGAGCCCCGGCTTGTTCAGCCCCACTGGAGATCTGAGCAGGCCCTCTGCTGGGGGGGCATCTGCGCCAAAGGAGCCTTGCCGCTGGACTAGCCCAGACCGGCGATCAACTGATCCTTCAGGGCTGAACCCTTGAGGGACAGGCCCAGGGCGACAAGCTCCAGACCGTCGTCGTTGGGGCGCTCCAGCCGCGAACCGCTGTCAAACCAACACTCCAGACGCGGGCCAACCGCCTGGATCTGCAGCGGGTGGGTTTTACCAGGAAGCCAAGCCCGTCCTTTGAGACGCAGCAGGCCTTGGTCTGTAATGCAAGCCGGCAACAGGGCTTCGAGCTGGGCTTTGCTGGTCACTCCCTGCCACTGGAAGGCAACCGACTCCATCGCCACGTGGGTGTGGTCATGGTGATCGTGGTCGTGGTCGTGGTCGTGGTCGTGGTCGTGGTGATGATCGTCGTCGTGTTCGGGGCGATCGAGTCCCATCAGCAGAGCCGCTGGGACGTCGCCGCGGGCCATGGGCAGAACAGACACGCCGCTGCGGACCTGGTCGCTCAAGCGGCGGCGGAGACGGTCGACGGCCTCCTCGCTTAAACAATCCGCCCGGCTCATCAGCACGAGATCGGCGGCCTCGAGCTGATCGTCGAAGAGCGCGTTGATGTCACTGAGGTGATCCAGGCTTGGATCGGCCTGTCGTTGGGCCTCGAGGGCACTGGGATCGGCAACGACACTTCCGCCACTCAATGCCTCACCGTCGACAACGGTCACCACGCCCGTCACACGGGTCTTGGTGCGAATCTCAGGCCAGCGGAAGGCCTGCACCAGGGGCACGGGCAGGGCGAGGCCACTGGTTTCGACGACGATTCCATCGAGTTGGTCAGCGCGCTGCAGCAACTGCTGCATGACCGGCAGAAACTCGTCCTGGACGGTGCAGCAGAGGCAACCGTTGGCCAGCTCAACGACCCGTCCGTCGAGCTCATCCTCAGGGCAAAAGCCGCAGCTGCGAATCAGATCGCCATCGATCCCCACCTCACCAAACTCGTTCACCAGAACGGCAAGCCGCAGGCCACTGGAGACCAGCAGCTGACGCAACAGTGTCGATTTACCAGCGCCAAGAAACCCGGTCACCACCGTGACCGGGAGGCGTGATGCGGGTGCCACAGTCATGGTCAGGCGACGAGCGCGGTCCAGGTGAAGGCGGCGCCGATGCCGACCATCACACCGGCGAGGAGCTGTTTCTGGCTCAGCGGGAGCTCCTGGCTGAAGCGACGCAGGCCAACGAGGGAGAGGGTCAACAGAGCGCCTTGGCTGAGCAACAAACCCAGCAGGTAGAAGGCAATGGGGGTGGACTCCCAGCCAATCACCGAGGCGCTGAGCACATAACCGTGCAGAGCGAAGGCGGGAATCAAGCTGAGGGCAGGAAGACGGCCCACGATCACGAGGCCCTCGACCACCAGGGAGAGGGAGACCAGTGCCTCGGCACCAGGCAGACCGGGCAACCAAAGACCCAGTGCCGTGGCGCTGAGGCCCACCAGCAGCAACGCCATGGTCCAACGCATGGAGCGTTGAAAGCCGACCAGGGCCAGGGCAATCAGAAAGAGCAGATGGTCAGGCCCCAGCAGCGGGTGGGCCAGACCACTGATCAATCCACTCACCGGTGAGGGAACCAGCGCCATGGACTCCATCGGGTGATGGGCCAGAGCTGGCGCGGCAGAGAGGGAAGCCAGCAGGAGCGCAGGGGCCCCGAAACGCTTGAACATCAATAGGACTGGTCCGCGCCAGGTGATTTATGGGAGTGAACCGGCGGGCGTTCTGACTGGAGCCCTGGGGACAGGACTCTTCACAGCTGCGGGACAGCGCCGGAATCACACCGGACTTTCCCCGTTTCCTCCTCGGGCTGATCCCCCGAAGAACCGGAGCACTGAGCCTAAGCGCTGATTAACGACAGGCCAGGCTTTCGCGGGTATCGACACCCGTACGTGGATTGACGCCGCTGGCCCGGGCACAAAGGGCCTTCTGCTGCGGAAGGTCCAGAACCGCGTCGGTGAAGTCCGTGCCTTCGATGACCGCGCCGGTGAACTTGCTGTTCATCAGCATCGCGTTGCGAAAGACCGCACCGCTGAGGTCAGCGTTGTCAAAGCGGGTGGCGAAGGCCACGGCATCCTCGAGATCAGCCGCCGAGAGGTTGGCGTTTTGCAGATTGGCGGTGTTGAACACGGCCCCGCGCAGGTCGGTCTCACTGAGGTCAAACCCCTCCATGGAGGCTTTTAGAAACTCCTGCTGCTGAAGGTTTCGGCCGTGCATGTCCGGTTGCAGGTCCTGAGCGCTGCGCTGACCACGTAGTTCGGGGGCGGTAATCGCCAAGGCCGGGGAGGCGACTGGAAGAACAGAGGCCAGCAGCAGAACAACGCCGAGGGCGAGGGTGCTCAATGAGCGGGCCACGAGCAACTGAATGAGCGCAACGAGGTTCCGCACTGCAGCTTTAACTTGGGCGCTCAAGTTATTGCAGGCGGATACCGGAGCGCGACCGATGAGCAAGACCCTTCGGGTGGTGGTCCCTCCCCATCCCCTCATTGGCCATTGGCTGACCGTGTTGCGGGATCGAGAGACCCCTCAGCCCCTCTTTGCAACGGCCATGGCCGAACTGGGTCGATGGTTGACCTATGAGGCCATGCGGGACTGGATTCCTTACCAGCGGGTGCAGGTGCAGACACCACTGGCCCAGACGGAAGGGACCATCGTTGACGGTTCGATTCCGGTACTGGCTGTGCCCATCCTCCGAGCTGGATTGGGGCTATGGGACGGAGCCAAGTCGGTGATCCCTAGCGCTGCCGTCGCCCACATGGGCCTGCAACGGGATGAGGCCAGCGGTCGCTGCCGGTGTTACTTCAACGGTCTTCCGGAGACCATCCCCGCCAATGCAGGGGTGCTGGTCTTTGAACCCATGGTGGCCACTGCTGGAACGCTCCTGAACGTGCTCGAACAGCTGGAGACCAAGGGGGTGACTGGCCAACGGGTGCGGGTGATCTCAACCCTTGCCGCCAGTCCCGGGTTGAAAACCCTCGGTGAGCGCTACAGCGATCTGACCATCTACACCGGCTGTATCGACGCCGAGTTGGACGATCAGCAGCGCATCGTTCCTGGCTTAGGTGACGCTGGCGACCGTCTGTATGGCAGGCCGCAGTCAGGCTTCGTAGGCTGAGGCAACTTCAAAGCAGGTCCACGCGATGTCCAACCGAGACGGCGGTTCAGGTTCTCTGAGCACCCTCTTGGTTGGTGCTGTGATCGGTGCCGCTGGCTTTGCCTGGTGGCTCTATTCCGAGGCTGAGCGGCGCCAGCAAAACACCCGGCAACAGCGAAGCCTGCGCCTAAGTCGGCTGGCCGATCACGACGATCAAGCCTTTGACCCCAACAGCGACCGCCCGGTGGTCCGGGAGGTTGAACTCCAGGACAAGGTTCAAGAGCTCAACCAAGCGATCGAAGACGTTCGCAGGCAGCTCGAGGGGCTGAGCCCCCAGAGCTGACAGGGCTCCTCGGTAGGTTGCTGGGAAGACAACCCCGCAGCCATGCTTCGCTCCGCCGCGATCACCCAGGGCATTCAGCGCTCCCCCAACCGCGCCATGTTGCGGGCTGTCGGTTTTGGAGACGCTGACTTCAACAAACCGATCATCGGCATCGCCAACGGCTACAGCACGATCACGCCCTGCAACCTGGGCCTCAACGATCTGGCCCGCCGGGCTGAGGATGCGGCTCACGCGGCGGGTGCCATGCCCCAGATGTTCGGGACCATCACCGTGAGTGATGGCATCTCGATGGGCACCGAAGGGATGAAGTATTCCCTGGTGAGCCGCGAGGTGATCGCGGATTCAATCGAGACAGCCGTGAACGGTCAGAGCATGGATGCGCTGCTCGCCATCGGCGGCTGCGACAAAAACATGCCTGGGGCCATGCTGGCCATGGCGCGGATGAATATCCCCTCGATCTTTGTCTACGGCGGCACGATCAAACCCGGAAAGCTCGGCGCCTGCGACCTCACCGTTGTGAGTGCCTTTGAGGCGGTGGGTCAGTTCAGCGGTGGACGGATCGACGAGCAGGAGCTCACGGCCATTGAGAAGAACGCCTGCCCTGGCGCCGGCAGTTGCGGCGGCATGTTCACCGCCAACACGATGAGTGCGGCCTTCGAAACCATGGGCCTGAGCCTGCCCTACAGCTCCACCATGGCTGCCGAAGATCCTGAAAAAGCCGATAGCGCTGCCCGCAGCGCGGAGGTGCTGGCTGAGGCGATCAAGGCCAACATCCTTCCCCGCGATCTGATGACCCGCGAGGCCTTTGAAAACGCCATCAGCGTGATCATGGCCGTCGGCGGCTCCACCAACTCCGTGCTCCACCTCCTGGCCGTGGCCCGCACCGCTGGCGTTGATCTCTCGATCGATGACTTCGAGACCATCCGCCAACGGGTGCCCGTGATCTGCGACCTCAAGCCCAGCGGCCGCTACGTCACCGTGGATCTCCACCAGGCCGGTGGCATCCCCCAGGTGATGAAGCTGCTGCTGGATGCCGGTCTGCTCCACGGCGATTGCAAAACGATCGAGGGCAAAACCCTCAAGCAGGTGCTCGCCGATGTTCCCGCGGTGCCCCCAGCCGGCCAAGACGTGATCCGGCCGCTGAGCAATCCGCTCTACGCCAAGGGACACCTGGCAATCCTCAAGGGCAACCTGGCCGAAGAGGGTGCCGTGGCCAAGATCAGCGGGGTGAAGAATCCGGTGATCACCGGCCCCGCCCGCGTGTTTGAAAGCGAGGAAACCTGCCTGGCCGCCATCCTCGATAAGCAGATCAACCCAGGCGACGTGGTGGTGGTGCGACAGGAGGGTCCCGTGGGTGGCCCCGGCATGCGCGAGATGCTCAGCCCCACCGCCGCGATCGTGGGCCAGGGCTTACTGGATTCCGTGGCCCTGATCACCGATGGACGCTTCTCCGGGGGCTCGTTTGGACTGGTGGTCGGCCATGTGGCGCCCGAGGCGGCCGTGGGCGGAACCATCGGTCTGGTCCAGGAAGGCGACAGCATCACCGTTGATGCCAGCCAACTGCTGATCCAACTCAATGTTGATGACGCCGAACTGGCCGCCCGCCGGGCCGCCTGGAGCAAGCCTGAGCCGAGGTACCGCACCGGTGTTTTGGGTAAGTACGCCCGGCTGGTGAGCTCCAGCAGCAAAGGTGCTGTGACCGACCAGCCTGACCTCTAGGCCTCGCCAGCAATCAAGGCGCGAATACGCCTGCAGAGGGCTTCAAGGGGGGCGCCGGCGCTGGGGCGTTCGCAGCGCTCCCCTGAGTTCGCTTGCATCCAGACGGGATGGCTGCCATGCCAAAGCATGGGTGCCTGTTCATCGGCCACCATGCTGAGCATCAGGTTCAGTTCGTCACCGCTGCGGTAGATCTCCAGCTCGAGATCGCGATCAGGGTGGCGAACCCCATCGGTGTCGCGCGCTTCGATCAAGAGACAGCAATCACTGCAGTCCCCGACGGTGGAGGGCGGTTCGCCACTGAAACGCAGGGCGTGGCGATAGGGCTTCAGGCAGACATCGGCGGCCTTGGCCAATTCGCTCAGGAGGGGTTCGAGGTCCACAGTCAGGCCACGGCTCGGATCGAGCGGAGCAGCAAGCGCAGGGCACCGGGCCGGAAGCCGGGATTACGGCCGCCCATGTCTCCAAATTTGGAATGCAAGATCTGAATTCTGGTCACCCGTGCGGGATCAAAGCGAAGGGGCAGGCCAACGGGGGTGGCCCGAACGCTGGGGGTGAGACGACTAAAGGGAATCGTCACCACAGAGGTGCCGTTGGGCCGGGTGGAGAACTCCGCCACCCAACGCAATCCACCTGGGATCAGTTCCGTGAGGCCGGCCACCCCATCACGGCTGGCCAGGGCCAGCTTGTAGCGGCGACCATCGCCATCGAGTTCGAGCTCGAGGGCTCCGTAGGAGGAGAGATCCAGCGGTGGATCCAGCACCGCTGAGCGGCAGCTCACAAAGCCGCCCCCCTCGGGTTCAACGACGGCCTCCATCAGCAAGCCAGACGCGGTGGAGTGACACTGACCCTGGCTGCGTCCCCCCATGATCGTGTCGTTGAGGGTGTGCCATCCAGGGAAGTCAGCTCCCTGTGCCAGGACCAGTGGCGCAAGCATGGATGCGATCCAAAGCAACGGCGTCAGCCTGCCGCAGTCACACCCGCGAGCGCGGCCTCATCCGCCAGGACAAGAACCTCATTGCGGGGAGTGACCAACTTGGCGGGGGTCCTATCGGGTGATTCACTCGGATCCAGCAGGCGGCTGAGGGCCTGCACCTTCCCTGATCCACTCACCAGAAAGATCACCTGGCGGGCCGCACTCAAAACAGGTGCGGTCAAGGTGATGCGCTCAAGTCCCTTACCGCGACCGACCGTGGTCCACCGATCGGTGATCGTCGGCGCCTCGGTGCCGGGGAACAGGGAGGCCGTATGGCCGTCCTCACCCAAGCCGAGAACCATCAGATCAAA
>NZ_JAFMKL010000142.1:0-3737 GCF_017852955.1 Vulcanococcus sp. DEBay_Sum22DG08_74 | reverse complement strand
TGCTGCGCTCCCTCCAGGACCGCCTCGGTCTGGGGCTGATCTTTGTCACCCACGACCTGGCGGTGGCCAGTGGCTTCTGCCAGCGGGTCGTGGTGCTCGATGGCGGCAAGATCGTCGAAGAAGGCCCCGGTGATCAGCTGCTCAGCCAGCCCCAGGCCGCCATCACTCGGACTCTGGTGGAGGCGTGTCCACGCCTGCCCGCCGCCTCAGCAGCTTGAGCAACTTCTCCATCACCTCCGGCAGGGGGGCCTTAAACAGCATTCGGTCCTTACGGATCGGGTGATCCAGACCCAGCTGGAAGGCATGGAGCGCCTGACCGGGAAGGGTCAACGGCAACTTGCGGCAGCGGGAATAAACCGGATCCCCAACGATGGGATGCCCGATGTGGGCGCAGTGAACCCGGATCTGGTGGGTGCGGCCGGTGTCGAGCTTGAAGCGCATCAGGGCGTAATCACCCAGGCGCTCCAGCAGGGTCCAGTGGGTGCAGGCATGGCGCCCGGAGCCGTCATGGACCACCGCGTACTTCTTGCGATCGGCGGGATGGCGGCCGATGGCCCCAACGATCGTTCCGTTGTCCCCGGCCGGGGCTCCGTGAACCACCGCCAGGTATTCCCGGGACGCCACGCGCTTCTGGATCTGCACCTGCAGCTTGACCAAGGCCTCCTGGCTCTTGGCCACGACGATGCAGCCCGTCGTGTCCTTGTCCAGGCGATGAACGATCCCCGGACGCATCTCGCCGCCGATGCCCGGTAGATCGGGGCAGTGATGCAGCAGGCCATTGACCAGGGTCCCGTCCTTGTTCCCAGGGGCGGGATGGACCGTGAGCCCGGCCGGCTTGTTGAGCACGATCAGGTGCTCGTCCTCGTAGAGGACATCCAGGGGGATGTCCTGGGGGATCAGATAGGGAAGGGGCTCCGGCGGCGGCATCCACAACTCCACCGTGTCGTTCAGACGCAGGGGGGTCTTGGCGCGGCCCGTGACTCCGTTGACGCGGACATAGCCCGCGTCGATGAACTTCTGAATCCGGGCCCGGCTCTGCTCGGGGCGTTGGGCCACGAGCCAGCGGTCCAATCGCATCGGCAGAGGTTTGGGGTAGGTGAGCGTCAGCAGCTCCCCTTCACCTTCCCCAAAACCACTCACGGCAACTCCAAGGCAATCGGTCCGAGCATGCCCCGGCGGAAGTCATCGAGGAACCGCTGGGCCATTCGCACCGTGTCGCCACTGGTGTGCCGCTCAGCCGCTCCCGTTAACCAGCCATGGACATCCGGCTTGGGCGCGCCCTCCCCTGACAGCGTCTCGACCGGGATGCCATAGCGACGCTCCAGCAGGCCGGGCTTGACCCCGGAGGTCTCCGCTGCCTCCAAGGCCGCGAGCATGTGGACAAAGGCCATGGCGGCGGCCTCTCCGTCGTAGGCCGCCTGGCCGATGTCGTCGCACAGCGCCAGACGCAGGGCAGCGAGCTGGTCATCCAGGCGAGGGGGCAACACCCCTGGTGCATCCAGCAGGTCCAAGTCCTGGCCAAGCCGGACCCAGCGCAGGCTGCGGGTCACGCCAGCGCGGCGGGCACTGTCCACCACTTTTTGGCGCACCAAGCGATTGATCAGGGCGGACTTGCCGACGTTGGGGAACCCCAGCATCAACGCCCGCACGGGCCTTGGGCGCATGCCGCGATTCCGGCGCCGCTCATTGAGGGAATCCCCCGCTCGAATCGCTGCCTGCTGCAGCTGCTTGACCCCCGTGCCGGCCTTGGCATCACTCCACCAAGGGGTCTGGCCTTGGCCGCGGAACCAGGCGTCCCAAGCCTCCCGCGCCGCCACTGGAATCATGTCGCGGCGGTTCAAAACCAGCAGATGTTGCTTGCCTTGAATCCAACGCTGCAAACGGGGGTGGCCGGTGGCCGTCGGGATGCGGGCATCGCGCACCTCGATCACCAAGTCGACCTTGGCCAGGTTGTCGGTGAGCGCGCGCTCTGCTTTGGCGATGTGGCCCGGATACCACTGAATCGACGGGGCCGCGCTACTCAGCAGCTCACTCACGGCACCACCATCACGGGGCAAGGGGCCAACTGAATCACACGGGAGGCCGTGCTGGGGGCGTCCTCCGCTTCGAGGCTCAGCCCGCGGGTCCCCATCACGATCACATCGGCATTGATTTCATCGGCCACATCACAGATCACAAAAGCCGGCTTTCCTTCGCGCTCGAGCACCTCACAACTGACGCCCTGCTCTTGGAAGCGACCGCGGGCGTCCTCCAACAACGCAGCCACAGCAGCGGGATCGTCTTGACCGGGCTCAACCACGGAGAGCAGCACCAAACGGCTGTCGTGCTGCTGGGCCAACTTCAGGGCGAAGGCAGCGGTTTCAGCAGCCTGGCGGCTGCGGTCGATGGGGAAGAGAACGATCTCAAACATGGCCGGCTGGCCGGTGCACCCTCTGTCTAGCGCCGACAGCGCGGGGGGCCAGCAAAGCCATCGCAGAGCGCGATAACGGGGCAACCCTTGACTGGCCCGCTAAATTCGCCCGACCTCTACCCCCTTGTCTCACCCATGGCGAAGCGCTCCCTGGCCAGCCTTTCCGCTGACGAGCTGCGCGGCAAGCGCGTGCTGGTTCGGGTCGACTTCAACGTTCCCCTGAACGACGCCGGCGCCATCACCGATGACACCCGCATCCGCGCTGCCCTCCCCACCATCAATGACCTGGTGGGCAAGGGCGCCAAGGTGATCCTCTCGGCCCACTTCGGTCGTCCCAAGGGTCAGGTGAACGAGGGCATGCGCCTGACCCCCGTGGCCGCTCGCCTGAGCGAACTGCTGGGCAAGGGCGTGGTCAAGACCGACAGCTGCATCGGCCCTGACGCCGAGGCCAAGGTTGCTGCCATGGCCGATGGCGACGTCGTGCTGCTGGAGAACGTCCGCTTCTTCGCCGAAGAAGAGAAGAACGAAGGCGACTTCGCCAAGAAGCTGGCCAGCCTGGCTGACGTGTACGTCAACGACGCCTTCGGCGCCGCTCACCGTGCCCACGCCTCCACCGAGGGCGTGACCCAGTACCTGAGCCCCAGCGTCGCCGGCTACCTGATGGAGAAGGAGCTGCAGTACCTGCAGGGCGCCATCGATGAGCCCAAGCGTCCCCTGGCAGCGATCGTGGGCGGCTCCAAGGTGAGCTCCAAGATCGGCGTGCTCGAGGCCCTGCTCGACAAGTGCGACAAGATCCTTGTCGGCGGCGGCATGATCTTCACCTTCTACAAGGCCCGCGGCATGGCCGTCGGCAAGAGCCTGGTGGAAGAGGACAAGCTGGAGCTGGCCAAGGAGCTCGAGGCCAAGGCTGCTGCCAAGGGCGTTCAGTTCCTGCTGCCCACCGACGTGGTGCTGGCCGACAACTTCGCCCCCGACGCCAACAGCCAGGTGGCCAAGGTGGATGCCATCCCCGACGGCTGGATGGGCCTGGACATCGGTCCCGATTCCGTCAAGGTCTTCCAGGACGCCCTGGCTGACTGCAAGACCGTGATCTGGAACGGCCCCATGGGCGTGTTCGAGTTCGACGCCTTCGCCGCCGGCACCAACGCCATCGCCACCACCCTGGCTGACATCAGCGGCAAGGGCTGCTGCACGATCATCGGCGGCGGTGACTCCGTGGCTGCTGTGGAAAAGGCCGGCCTGGCCGACAAGATGTCCCACATCTCCACCGGCGGTGGCGCCAGCCTCGAGCTGCTGGAAGGCAAGGTCCTCCCCGGCGTGGCCGCCC
>NZ_JAFMKL010000141.1:0-3819 GCF_017852955.1 Vulcanococcus sp. DEBay_Sum22DG08_74 | reverse complement strand
AACGGCGAGTTCTATGACTTTCAGCGGATCCGCGCCGATCTGACGGCCCGCGGTGTTCGCTTCAGCAGCAAGAGCGATTCCGAGATCCTGCTGCGTCTCTATCAACAGCAGGGTTTAGGGGCGACGCTGCCCCAATTGCGCGGTGAGTTCGCCTTCGCGATCTACGACGAGGCCGGCGATGTGTTGCACCTGGTCCGGGATCGCTTCGGGATCAAACCCCAGTACTGGACGATCACACCCCAGGGCTTGGTCTTTGGCTCGGAACTCAAGGTCCTGTTTGCCCATCCGGCGGTCGAGCGGCGTTTCACCTCCGAAGGGCTCTTCCACCAGTTGATGCAAACCATGGTCCCCGGGACCACGGCCTTCGCGGGCATCCATCAGGTGCCGCCTGGCCATGGCATCAGTGTTCGCCGGCGCAACGGCAACCTTGAGGTGGAGACCTGGAAGTACTGGGACATGGACTTCCCGCGCCAGGGCGAGCGGGACAGCAGTAAGAGTGAAGCCGACCACATCGAGGCGATCCGTGCCGCCCTGCTGGAAGCGGTGGAGTTGCGGATGGTCGCTGATGTCCCGGTGGGTTGCTACCTCTCCGGAGGCATTGATAGCTGCTCAATCCTGGGGCTGGCCGCTGCCGTCAGCCAGAGCCCGGTGAAGGCCTTCACCATTGGCTTTGACGACGCGCGCTACGACGAGTCGCCCATCGCCCAGGAGATGGCCGAGGCCACAGCCGCTGAGCAGGACGTCATGCGTCTCTCGGGCAAGGAGCTCTATGGCTGGATGGAGCGCACCCTCTGGCACACGGAGCGCACGATCTACAACACCCTGGCGGTGGCCAAGTTCTTGATGAGCCGCCACGTCAACAGCGTGAACTACAAGGTGGTGATGACCGGAGAGGGCTCCGATGAGCTCTTCGGTGGCTATCCCGCCTTCCGCCGCGACATGTTCCTGCACGGTCTGCAGGATCTGCCGGAGCCGGAGCGCAAAGCCTGGGAAGACCTGCTGCAGCAATCCAATGCCTTGGTGCAGGGGGCGATGTTGGCGGCGGATCAAGTGGATGACCCCGACCTTGATGCGGTCGTGGGCTTCACCCCCAGTTGCCTCCAGCCTTGGTTGGCCTGTGCGCCGTTGGTGCCGGCCCTGCTCGCGGAGGCCCATCGCTCGGCCCTCTCGGACTATTCGCCGGGCCAGGCCATCGCCAAGACCCTGGATCCCGATCAGCTGGAGGGGCGCCATGCCCTCGATAAGGCCCAGTACGTCTGGATCAAGACGATGCTGGAGGGCCAGATCCTCACCTGGGGTGGTGACCGGGTGGACATGGCCAACTCCATGGAGGCGCGTCCGGCCTTCTTGGATCACCACCTGGCGGCAGCGGCGGTTCAGGTCCCACCTGAGCTGCGGATCAAGGGCAAGACCGAGAAGTACGTCCTGCGCGAGGCCATGGCGGGCCTTTTGCCGGAGGTGCTCTACAAGCGCGAAAAATTTGCCTTCATGGCTCCGCCGGCCCACACCGAGCCCGAGAAGTGGGAGCAGATGAAGCAGCTGGCCGATGACTACCTGAGTGATCAGGCGATCGAGGCGGCGGGACTCCTGAGCGTCGCGGGTGTTCGGGCCCTCTTCGCCCGCCATGACGACCCGGCCACGACCGATGCGGACCGCGTTCAGATGGACGCCATGATCAACCACCTGCTTGGCGTGCAGATGTTGCACCGGATGTTCATTGCCGCGGATGTGCCGGCCCAGGCCCGCGCCAAGGCCGATGCCCTCGGCTGGCACCCGGCCGCTGCGGCCTAAACGGTCGCAACCGTTACGCAGCACTTCGCCCACCTAGCGGATGGTGGGGAGGCTCTTTTGAACATGCAGGTCTGCGGTTGGTTCTCTCTGCCCCGGGCTCCCAAACCCTCGCGCCCACCGCACAACTGAAAAGACCTTCGGTCAACGCCGTGCGCCTTCTGGCCTCCCTGGAGGCCATGGCCGAAGTCGGTCTTCAGCCAGATGGTTCCATTTGCCGGCGCGGCTTCAGCGCCGAGGACCGTCAGGGCCGTGAACTGCTGAGTGAATGGCTGATCGACGCGGGGATGAGCCTGCGCATCGATGCCGCCGGCAATCTGATTGGCCGCCTGGAGGGCTCAGAGCCCAACCTCCCCGCGCTGGTGAGCGGCTCACATCTGGACACCGTTCCAACCGGTGGTCGCTACGACGGCACCCTCGGCGTCTTGGCTGGACTGGAACTGGTCCGCTGCCTGAAGGATGCCTCGCTTCAGCTGCGGCACCCTTTTGAGCTGATCGTCTTTGCCGATGAGGAGTCCACGATGGTGGGCTGCAAAGGGATGGCCGGAACGGCCAGTGGCGACCCCAGCGATTACACCACCAGTAACGGTGATCCGATTGAGCGGAACCTGGCTCGCCTCGGTGGGGACTGGGAGCGCCTGACCACTGCGGCCCGCAGCGATGACGCCATTGCTGCTTTTCTCGAGCTCCACGTGGAGCAGGGTGCTGTCCTGGAGCAACGCGGCGACAGCATTGGTGTCGTTCAAGGGGTGGTCGGCCAGCGCCGTTTCACGATCCGCGTTTGCGGGCAGGCGAACCACGCCGGTACGACGCCGATGGATCAGCGGCAGGATGCCCTGGTGGCCGCCGCGCAGGTCGTCTTGGCGGTTCAGACCATGGCCCTCGAGCACCCCGGTGATCCGGTGGCCACGGTCGGCAGATTTGAGGTCTGGCCGAATGCCGCCAACGTCGTTCCCGGGGAGGTTCAGTGCAGCGTCGATCTGCGCGATCTGGACCCCGAGGTCTTGGCCTCCCTGAGTGCGCAGCTCGAGGAACGCCTGGCGTCTATTGCTGAGGCCAGTGGTTGCAGCGTGACGATGGAGCCCCAGTTCTCTGTGGATCCGACCCCGGCTGCACCGCTGCTGATGGAGGCGATCGCCGCCTCGGCCTCAGCCTTGGGCTTCTCCCACAGCGCCCTTCCCAGTCGCGCCAGCCATGACGCCCAGGAATTGGGCCGCCGTTGGCCGATGGGCATGGTTTTTGTCCCAAGCCATCGGGGCCTGAGCCATTCCGCGGCCGAGTACACGAGCCTTGAGCAGTGTGTTGCCGGAACGTCGGTCTTGCTGGAGGCGTTTCTGCGCCTGGATGCCCAGCTCTCGGGATGACCTTTTCAATCCTGGCGCGGGATCCATCCAACGGGCGCTTTGGCGTGGCCGTTGCCACCTGTCACCTCGCCGTCGGATCAACGGTTCCCCATATCCGCTCTGGGGTTGGGGCCGTCGCGACCCAGGCCCACACGAACCCCTATCTGGGGATTTGCGGCCTCGAGCGCATGGAGCAGAACCGGGATGCGGAAACCGTCCTGGCCAGCCTGTTGCGGGATGACCCGCAGATGGAGCACCGTCAGCTGCACCTGATTGATGCCTGCGGCCGTACGGCGGGCTGGACGGGCTCTGAATGCGGTCCCTATGCCAGCCATCGCTGCCATCCGGATCTGGCGGTCGCGGGCAACTTTCTCGCTGGCGAGGCTGTCCTGCTGGCGATGGAGGAGGCCTTTCTGTTGAGTGATCCCTCCTGGAAATTGGGGCGTCGCCTGCTGAGCGCCCTTCGCGCCGGTGAGGAGGCCGGCGGTGATCTGCGCTCCCCCCATGCGACCTCGGCTGCCCTGCAGGTCAGCGGTGAGGCGGCTTTCCCCCTGTTGGATCTGCGGGTGGATTTTGAAGAGCGCGCCGTCGACTCCCTGATGGCGCTGTACGAGCGCAGTCAGCAGCTCTGGGTGCAGCAATGGCGTGATTCCTTTGCTGAACTGCCCAATCCTGCAGGCACGGCCCT
>NZ_JAFMKL010000140.1:0-3822 GCF_017852955.1 Vulcanococcus sp. DEBay_Sum22DG08_74 | reverse complement strand
CGCATCGGCCTGCTCAGCCTCGACAACGCCTTCAACACCGATGAGCTCGAGGCCTGGTACGGCCGCCTACTCAAGGTGCTGGACCGCGAGGCCGGCACCGCCCTGCCGATGGTCGGTGAGCTGAAGATCGACGGCAATGCCCTGGCCCTCAGCTACGAGAACGGGGTGTTGGTGCGGGCCGCCACCCGCGGCGACGGCGAGCAAGGGGAGGAGATCACCGCCAACGTCCGCACGATCGCCTCAGTTCCGCTGCGGTTGCAGCTGGAGAACCCGCCGGCCTGGCTGGAGGTACGCGGCGAAGCCCTGATCCCCGATGGCACCTTTGCGGCCATCAACAGCGAGCGTCAGGCCCGCGGCGAAGCCCTCTTCGCCAACCCCCGCAACGCCTGCGCCGGCACCCTGCGGCAGCTCGATCCCAAGGTGGTTGCCGCGCGCAAACTCGACTTCTTCGCCTACACCCTGCACCTGCCAGCGGACTGGAGCGGAGGCCCCGGCAGCCAGTGGGAGTCCCTGGACTGGCTCAAACAGGCCGGCTTCAAGGTCAACCCCAACGCCGCCCTACTGCCTGATCTAGCAGCGGTCGAGGCCTTCTTCGAGCACTGGGACGAGGGCCGCCGCCAGCTGAACTACGCCACCGATGGCGTCGTCGTGAAGCTCAACGACCTGCGCCTTCAAGACGCGGCCGGCTTCACCCAGAAGGCCCCCCGCTGGGCCATTGCCCTGAAGTACCCCGCCGAGGAGGCCCCCAGCAAACTGCTGCGGCTCAGCTGCCAGGTGGGACGCACCGGCGTCATCACCCCAGTGGCGGAGTTTGAACCCGTACCCCTGGCGGGCACGAGCGTCAGCCGCGCCACCCTGCACAACGCCGATCGACTGCTGGAGCTCGATCTCCACGCCGGGGACACGATCGTCGTTCGCAAGGCCGGCGAAATCATTCCCGAGGTCGTACGGGTCCTGCCGGAGCTGCGCCCGGCTGCCGCTGAGCGGCTGGAGCTACCCCACACCTGCCCGGAGTGCGGCTCCGAGCTCGTCCGCGAAGAAGGGGAAGCCGCCACCCGCTGCGTCAACAGCAGCTGCCCGGCGATCCTGCGCGGCGCCCTGCGCCATTGGGTCAGCAAAGGCGCCCTCGATGTCGATGGCCTGGGCAGCAAGTTGATTGAGCAGTTGGTGGACCGGGGCCTGGTGGGCTCCATCGCAGGCCTCTACCGGTTGGATGGCGCCCTGCTCTGCAGCCTGGAGCGCATGGGCAGCAAGAGCGCCGAGAACCTTGTGGCCGCCTTGGCGGAGTCCAAACAACAGCCCTGGCACCGCCAGCTCTACGGCCTCGGCATCCACCATGTGGGCGAGGTCAACGCCAAAGCCCTGGCCAAGGCCTTCCCCAGTGCAGCGGACCTGGCCACCGCCGCCACCGAGACCCCCGAGGCGATCACCGCCGTCTATGGCATCGGCGCTGAGATCGCCCAGAGCCTGCAGCAGTGGTTCTCCACCGGTGCCAACCAGGAGCTGCTGACCAGCCTCGAGCGCCTGGGCTTCAGCCTGGCCAGCGGCGACGAGGAACAACCCGAGCCGAGCGGTCCTGCGCCATTGACCGGCCAGACCTTCGTGCTCACCGGCACCCTGCCGAGCCTGAGCCGCAGTCAGGCCCAGGCCCTGATCGAGGCCGCGGGCGGCAAGGTGACCGGCTCGGTCAGCAAAAAAACCAGCTATGTCGTGGCGGGCGAGGAAGCCGGCAGCAAGCTGAGCAAAGCCGAGAGTCTCGGGATTCCGGTGCTGGATGAAGCCAGCCTCCAAGCCCTGCTTGCCCCATGAGCCAACCCGCCGTCTACCGCTGGATCAAGACCGAATGCGGCCGCGCCAAGTTCGCCGATCTCGCCGCGCGCCCCGGCCCCCTCGCCAAGCTGCGCCTGGCCTGGTTCGTGCTGATCGCGGCGCTGCGCGACTGGCCGCTGCCGGATCAGTCGGACGGCTGAGCTGCTTTTAAGGCCCGCTGGGCGGCCCGGCCCACAAGCCAAACCGAGGCGACGGTGGCGGCGATGCCCACCACCCGCAGGGCCCAGGTGAAGGGATCCGCCTCGCCGCTCAACACCTCGCCGAAGCGGGCCACATCACCGGCGAGGGCCCCCAGACCGCAGAACAGGATCGTGCCGGGGATGATCCCAATCAGGCCAATCGTGTAGTCGCGCAGGCTCACCTCGCTCAAGCCATAGGCCAGGTTGAGCAAGGAGAAGGGAAACGCCGGCGAGAGGCGGGTCAGCAGCACCAGCTTCAGGCCCTCGCGGCTCACCGCCTGCTCCACCGCCTGCAGCTTGGGGAAGGCCTCCAGCCGGCGCATCGCCCAGTCCCGCAGCCAGGTCCGTCCCAGCAGAAAGGCCGCTTCAGCCCCGAGGCAGGCCCCCACGAAGACGATCAGGCTGCCCCACCAGGTGCCGTACAAGGCTCCAGCCAGCATCGAGGCCCAGACCCCCGGCAGCAACAGCGTCACCCAAATCCCATAAAGGGGGATGAACAGCAGCGCCCCCGCAGGGGACTGCAGAACCGGAAGCCAGCTCTGCCAATCCATCAACCGAGGTCGGCCAGACGCTTGCGGGCCAAATCGGCCTGGGCCTGGGCTTCCGCCAGGTTGGCCTGGCACTCGGCCACCACCTCAGGGGGGGCTTTGGAGGCGAAGTTGGGGTTCGAGAGGCGACCCGAGAGCCCCTTGATCTCCTTCTCGGCCTTGGCGATGTCCTTCTCCAGCCGGCCCCGCAGCGCCTCGAGATCCACCAGTCCGTCGATCGGCAGCAAGACCTGAAGCTCACCGCTCACACCGGCCAGGGCCTTCGCGGCAGGGTTGGCATCGGCGGCGGCCGGGTCCAAGACCTCCACCCGCTCCGCGCGGGTCAGCGCAGTGATGTCGGCGGTGGCGGCAGTCAGCACCGAGGCCAGTTCAGAGCGACCGGTGACGAAGCGCACCGGCACGCCCTGGCTGGGCTTGAGGCCGGCGACAGCGCGCAGGTTGCGGACCACCCGAATCGCCTCAATCAACTCGGCAAACGACGACTCCAGCTCGTCATCCAGGGCCGAGACGTCGAGGGCAGGCCAGGGCTGCAGGGCCAGGAACGTCTCTTCGGGCTCGCCGTTCAGGCCATGCCAGAGCTCCTCGCTGAGGTGGGGCATCAGGGGATGCAGCATCACCAGCAATTCATTCAGTGCCTTGGCCAGCACCTGGCGGGCCGTGCGCTGGTCGGCCAGGGCTTCGGCACTGGGGTTCTCGCCCGGGTTCAGGCGGCGCTTGATCAGCTCGACATACCAGTCGCAGACTTCATTCCAGGCGAACTCATAGAGCCCCTTGGCCGCCTCGCCGAGGCCATAGCTGCCGTAGCGCTCGGCGCTGTCGCGGTTCACCCGGGCCAGGCGCGAGAGGATCCAACGGTCCGCCAGCTGCAGGGCCGCGGGATCCGGTTCACCCAGGCTGGAGGGGGTCTCCCCACCCAGGTTCATCAGGGCAAAGCGGGTGGCGTTCCAGAGCTTGTTGGCGAAGTTGCGTGAGGCCTCCACCGTGGCGGAGGTGTCCGACTTGCGGTCGTAGTCCAGGCGGATGTCCTGGCCAGCACCGGCCACCTCACGCACCAGGGCAAAGCGCAGGGCATCGGCGCCGTAGCGCTCGATCAGCAGCAGCGGGTCAATGCCATTCCCCGCCGACTTGCTCATCTTGCGGTTGTTCTCGTCCCGCACCAGACCGTGGATGTAGACGTCCTGGAAGGGCATCTGGCCGGTGAAGGCGCCGGCCATCATCGTCATCCGGGCCACCCAGAAAAAGATGATGTCGAAGCCCGTCACCAG
>NZ_JAFMKL010000139.1:0-3844 GCF_017852955.1 Vulcanococcus sp. DEBay_Sum22DG08_74 | reverse complement strand
GTGCCCGGACGGAAGGAAGTTCTGGACCCCTATCCGATCTGGGTTGCGGAGGTGATGCTCCAGCAGACCCAGCTGCAGGTGGTGTTGCCCTACTGGACTCGCTGGATGGAGCGCTTCCCGACAGTGCTTGCTCTAGCGGAAGCCGATGAGCAAGAGGTCCTGTTGCTCTGGCAAGGCCTTGGCTACTACTCCCGTGCTCGCCGGCTGCATCAAGGGGCCCAGCAGTTCCTGAGGACCTACGGGAAAGGTCTTTCCGACGATGCGTTCGACCGATGGCCCCGTGACCTCGAGAGCTGGTTGGCCTTGCCGGGAATTGGTCCAAGCACCGCAGGAAGCATCCTCTCGTCGGCGTTTGATCTCCCGTTTCCGATCCTTGATGGCAACGTCAAACGGGTGCTCTCGCGTTTAATCGCTAGCCCCACGCCGCCGGCTCGCAACAGCAAAGAGCTCTGGGCTTTAAGCGAGCAGCTGCTTTCAAGGGAGCAGCCGCGCAACTTCAATCAGGCCCTGATGGATCTCGGGGCCACGGTCTGCACCCCCAAGAATCCCAGCTGTCTGGAATGTCCCTGGAGCGAGCAGTGCGCTGCCTACGCTTCCGGCGATCCAGTGGCCTACCCAGTGAAAGAAGTCCCCCGTGAACTGCCCTTTCAGGTCATTGGCGTTGGCGTGGTCCTCAACGACGCGGGTGAGGTTCTGATTGATCAGCGCCTGAATGAAGGGTTGCTGGGTGGTCTCTGGGAATTCCCCGGCGGGAAGCAGGAACCGGGGGAGGCGATCGAGGTCACCATCAGCCGCGAGCTGCAGGAAGAGCTGGCGATTGAGGTGCAGGTGGGTGAAGAGTTGATCAGCCTGGATCACGCTTACAGCCATAAGCGCCTGCGGTTTGTCGTTCACCTTTGCCATTGGCGCTCCGGTGAGCCCCAGCCCTTGGCCTCGCAGCAGGTGCGTTGGGTGAAGCCCCAGCACCTAAGCGACTTCCCTTTTCCCGCTGCCAACGCGCGGATCATTGCCGCCTTGCTGGCGCGTCTGCACCCTGAGGAGGGAACCGCCGCGGCCTGATCGATGCAACCAGCCCCCAAGGTGATTTGTCTGGGCGAGGCCCTGGTTGATCGCCTGGGGCCCTTGGGGGGAGATCCGGCGACGGCAACAGCGGATCAATGTGACGACCGCTTGGGCGGGGCCCCGGCCAATGTCGCCTGCGCCCTGGCCCGTCTTGGCACCCCCTCGGCCTTTGTTGGCCGGCTGGGGCGCGATTCGATCGGAGAGTCTTTTGAACAGTTGATGGCCAACCGTGGCGTGGAGCTGGCGGGTCTGCAACGGGATGCCACGCGCCCTAGTCGTGTTGTCTTGGTGCGCCGCCACGCCGATGGCGAGCGCGTCTTTCAGGGATTTGCCGGCGACCAGGGCCAGGGCTTCTCGGATCAGGCCCTCGATCAGGCCGAGTTGGAGCGGGCCTGGCCGGCCTTGGCTGCCCAAGCCCAGTGGCTGCTGGTGGGCACGATTCCGCTGGCCACAGCAGCGTCGGCGGCCAGTTTGCGTTGGGCGGTGGATCAGGCCAAGGCAGCGGGGGTGCGGATTGCCTTGGACGTCAATTGGCGCCCCACGTTTTGGGATGTCAGCTCCGATCCAGCCTCCGGCCCGGATGCGGCAGCCCTCAACGCGATGCAACCCCTCATCGCTGCGGCGTCGCTGTTGAAGTTGGCCAAGGAAGAGGCGCTCTGGCTTTTTGGAAGCGCTGATCCGAGCGCCATCTCGGCGGGTTTGCCCCAAGCCCCTGACGTGGTGGTGACCGATGGCGGCAACCCTGTCCATTGGTGGTTGGGCGGTGCGTCCGGGGTGCTCGAGGCCTTGGCGCCACCCCAGGTGGTGGACACCACCGGCGCCGGTGATGCCTTCAGTTCTGGTCTCTTGCATCAACTGGTGCAGGGGTTGATGTCCCCTGAGCAGATGCTTCGTTTCGCTGCGGCCTGTGGTGCTTTGGTCTGCGGCGGGGCGGGGGCGATTGACCCTCAACCCGATGCGGCTGCGGTGCAGCGGTTTCTGCAGCGTTAGCGCTGCAGCCTGGCCACCCGTCCGGCCTCGGGGTCGTTCGGGTCGAGCAGGTCCAGCTGCAGGGTCCAGGCGCCTTCTGGTTTGAAGCTCAGTCGCCCGGGCCACTCCACCGCCATCAAGGCGCCTAGTGCCTGGGCTTCCTCTTCTTCTTGGCAGAAGAGTTCATCGGCGGAGGCACTCTGCTCAAGGCGATAGAGGTCGAGATGGACCAAGGCGGCGGCCTGTCCTTGGTAATGCTGCGCTAAGGCAAAGGTGGGGCTAGTGATGGGTTCATCGATCTCGAGAGCCAGGGCAATCCCTTGCACCAGCGAGGTCTTGCCCGCTCCTAAATCCCCCTCCAGCAACAGGATGGGCCTGGGCTGCGGCAACGCGAGCCAGTCCAAGGCCAGTTGACGGCCCAGGTTCTGGGTGGCCGCCGCATCCGCTAACTGCACGCTCAGTTGTTGCATACCGATAGATTGCCCTTAAGCGAGCCCGAAGCCTCGGCGTCTCTGCAGATATTCCACACCTCTTGCCAAGCCACGGTCTGGGCTGGCGAGTGCATTCACCTCAAGAACATCAACCATGGTGGCCTCCCCCACTGCGCCTGCGCTGCAGAGCACCAGCACCTATGTGATCGCCGATCTGGGTCTGGCTGATTTCGGTCGCAAGGAGATCGAGATCGCTGAGACCGAGATGCCCGGTCTGGTGGCCCTGCGCAGCAAGTACGGCGCTGAGCAGCCCCTCAAGGGTGCCCGCATTGCGGGTTCCCTGCACATGACGATTCAGACCGCCGTTCTGATCGAAACCCTGGTGGCTCTGGGCGCTGAAGTGCGCTGGGCCAGCTGCAACATCTTCTCCACCCAGGACCACGCCGCTGCTGCGATCGCTGCTGCGGGTGTCCCTGTGTTCGCCTACAAGGGCGAGACCCTCGATGAGTACTGGGCCTTCACCCACCGCATCCTCGAGTGGGGCGACGGTGGTACCCCCAACATGATTCTCGATGACGGCGGCGATGCCACCGGTCTCGTGATCCTGGGCACCAAGGCCGAGAGCGATCCCTCCGTTCTGGACAACCCCAGCAACGAAGAGGAGACCGCCCTCTTCAACAGCATTCGCCAGAAGCTGGCTGCCCAGCCTGGCTTCTATTCCCGGATCAAGGCCCAGATCCAGGGCGTGACCGAGGAAACCACCACCGGTGTGGCCCGTCTCTATCAACTGCAGAAGAGCGGCGAACTCCCCTTCCCCGCCATCAACGTCAACGACTCCGTCACCAAGAGCAAGTTCGACAACCTCTACGGCTGCCGTGAGTCCCTGGTGGACAGCATCAAGCGCGCCACCGACGTGATGGTGGCCGGCAAGGTCGCCCTGGTGCTCGGCTACGGCGATGTGGGCAAGGGTTCGGCCCAGTCCCTGCGTGGCCTTGGCGCCACCGTGATGATCGCTGAGATCGATCCGATCTGCGCCCTGCAGGCCGCCATGGAGGGCTACCGCGTCGTCCGTCTGGAGGACGTTGTGGCTGATGTCGACATCTTCGTCACCGCCACCGGCAACTTCCAGGTGATCCGCCACGAGCACCTGATCCAGATGAAGGATCAGGCGATCGTCTGCAACATCGGCCACTTCGATAACGAAATCGATGTCGCCTCGCTGAAGCAGTACACCTGGGAGAACATCAAGCCCCAGGTCGACCACATCACCCTGCCCAGCGGCAACAAGATCCTGTTGCTGGCCGAGGGTCGTCTGGTGAACCTGGGCTGCGCCACCGGCCACCCCAGCTTCGTGATGAGCAACTCCTTCACCAACCAGGTGC
>NZ_JAFMKL010000138.1:0-3871 GCF_017852955.1 Vulcanococcus sp. DEBay_Sum22DG08_74 | reverse complement strand
GGAGGGGTGGGTCTCGATCAAGTAGTCGATCAGGTTGCGGCTGAAGGCGCTGTAGCGCGAGCGCATCAACTGCTCAGCCGTGGCCGGCAGGGACTGGCCCAGGTGGAACGGCTCACAACAGCCTGAGTAGGCCCCGCCGCCGCAGGGGCAGGGGTCCTTGCGCACGCCAAAGCCCGCCATCAGACCAGCCGCCGCAGCGGACGCTGCAGCGCCTCGGGGTTGATCCCCTCCCGCAGCGCCAGCACCAGCCCAGCGGCCTCGCTGTAGCTCTTAGCCCGGAGCACCTCGATCCCCAAGGCCTCGGCCGTCACCGAGAGGACGCAGGGGTTCTCCACGGCGATCACCGGAATGCCCCGCTCAGCGCAGGCCAAGACTGCCGCGCCCCCCAGGGCCCCGGCCGGGGCCACCACAGCACCGATCTGCTCAGCGCGAATCGATTCTGCGGGGGCCTGATCCGCTGGCCAGAGGGCTGGGGCGCGGCTCAGACCCACCAGCACGCAGGGCAGGAAGGTGTAACCCAGCTCCTCGCCCGCCGCCCGGGGGTCCAACTGGGGATCGATCTCCAGGGGGCTCAGCGCCGGGGCATGGGCACAGGGCAGATTCAGCTGACGGCTCAGCCAGTGGCTGATCACCGCCTCAGCTCCAGCCAGGGCATCGACGCCGCCCCCCTGGCGGTAGGCCGTCAGGGCCTCGCTATCGGGGTCATCCGGAAAGCGGGCAATCACGGCGATGGCCGTGGCACCGGCATCGCGCAGGCGCGCCCCGGCCTCCAGCAAGACGTCGGGACGCGCCAGCTGGCCCCAGCTGGCACCGCTCTCCCCCTGGCTCAGGCTGACGCCGATCGGAGCCGTAGTGGTTTCCACCGGACCCAGGCTCAGCCCGAGGCTGGCCCGGCAACCGTCGGCCACCTGCAGATGCCGCAGCCGGAGCTCCTCCTCGATGCCGGCATCCAGCAGCAGGCCAATGCGCTGCGAGCGAACCGGCTGGAGTGCCAGTTCTGCAGCCGCGAAACGATCGAGGCTTGATCCCTCGACGTAGTGAATGCGGGGGTCACTCCAATAGAGCGAGGCCCCATTCATCACATTGGGATGGGTGATCAGGCAGCCACTGGCGGCCGCCAATAGCCGCGCCGCGGGCACCGCATCACCGGCGTAGCCACCCACCTCACAGCCGATGCCCGTGGGCACCACCATCACGGTGGGCAAGGGATCGCCAGGGCGGTTCATACGAGCAGGGCGGGCTGGTGCACCATCGCTTCCAGGGTTAGCTGGCGCTGGCCATCGGGCCGGCAGACCGCCTGGGTGATCGCCCAGCGCAACGGCACCCCGTGCTGACGCAGTTCAGCCTCGATCTGCGGCAGCAGCGGACCGGGCTGGGCCACCAGGGTGAGCGCCAGGGAGCGAAAGCCAGAGAGCCCTGGACTCACTTTTGGTATTGACCGAACTGCGCTTCATAGAGCGCGTCTTCTTGGCCGGCGAGCACCTTGAGGTCGCTGCGGGGATAGGCCACACAGAGCAGCGCAAAACCCTGATCCCGCAGCTCAGCCTTGACGCCCATGGCGTCGGGCTGATGCACGGATCCCTCTTTCACCACGGCAGCGCAGGTGGTGCAGACACCGGAGCAGCAGGAGCTGGGGACAGCCACACCGGCGGCTTCCGCAGCAGCGAGAACGGTCTGATCGGCAGCGCAGCTGAAGCTGTGGCTGGTGCCGTCGAGTTCACAGACAACGGTGTAGGTCTCGCCCATGGAGGGAGCAGCTCAGTCCAGAAGCTCCCCATTGTCCAGGATCACGGCCCGGGCAGGGCGCCCCACTGCTGCGGGTGCGGAGCCAGGTATTCCGGTGGGGCCAGCCCAGGCTGCTCGCAGAGCGGTGCACTCAAGGCCAGATCAAAGGCCAGGGACACCCGCAGATCGCCCTCGTCCTCATTGGCCGTCACGGCATGGTCAATCTGAGCGGGGAAGAGCACCAGCAACCCAGCCCGGGGAGCCAGATCGAAGTGGGGGGCATTCCAGTGCAGGGCCCCCTCGAGGGGACCGCCATGGCCCACGGATAATCCTGGCACCAGCTCATTGCTCTGCCGGGCGGGGTAGAGCCGAAGGCAACCACTGCGGCCGGAGCCATCGCCATTGAGGTAGACGATGGCGCTCAGATGGGCATTGGGATGGTGATGACGGCCCACCGCCTGGCCCGGTTCACTCACCACCGGCCAGGACCGCTGAATGTGCAGGGCCACCTGGTCGCAGTGGAAGCCCAGTTGCTCCAGGTACGCCCAGGCATGCCGGCGCACCTGATCGCTAATGGCCGCAAAAGCCGGAAGCTGGTGAACCCGCCAGACACCGTTGATGTCGCCGGTCCAGGCGCAACCGGGATGGGGGTTGCCGCTGTCCTCGCCCCGCAGAGCCAGGACATCCTGGAGCAGTAACACCGCATCCATCGGATCCAGGGCCAGATCTGCGGTGCCCAGGGCCAAAGGGAAGAGCGGTTGCAGGGAAAGCGTCATGGCGCGCCGGCGCTTCCCTCATCCTGGAACAAGGCACAAAAAAAGCCCTCCACTTGGGAGGGCTTTGAGCGACTGAGCAATGTGCTCAGGCCATGGCAGAAGCACCGCCGACCACTTCCAGGATCTCCTGGGTAATGGCGGCCTGGCGGGCCTTGTTGTAGTCCAGGGTCAGGGACTTCGCGAGCGCCTTGGCGTTGTCGCTGGCGTTGTTCATGGCGGTCATCCGGCTGGCGAGCTCGGAAGCGGCCGCCTCCTGCAGGGAACGCAGCAGCTGGTTCTGCAGATACAGAGGCAGCAGTGCATTCAGCAGCTGATCGGGGCTCTGCTCGAACACCAGATCAGAAGGCAGAGAAGGCTGGTCGTTGTTGACCGTGCCCGTTTCAACGCCCAGCTGACCGTCGCGGGTGGTGAGACGGAAAATCTCGTCGTCCGCGCTGGCGATGCCCTGGGGATCCAGGGGCAGCAGGGTCTGGGAAACAGGCTTCGAGCTCACCAGGTTGATGAACTTGGTGAAGATGATCTCGACACGATCGGTGGTGCCGGAGAGGAACTCGGCGAGCACCTCGTCGGCGATCTTGCCGGCCTCAGCAGCGCTGGGGACCTGCTCGAGCCCCATGAAGGTGGCGCGAATCGTGTACTGGCTGGCGCGGTTCTGGAAGTAGGTGGCGACCTTGCGGCCGATCAACACCAGATCCACGTCATAGCCCTGAGACTTCAGCTCAGCGTGACGCTGTTCCGTGCGCTTGATGATGTTGGCGTTGTAGCCACCGCACAGACCCCGGTCGCCAGTCACGGCGAGCAGGGTGATGGTGCGGACGTCGCGGTTCTCGAGCAGCGGCGCGTCAGCGGTCTCGAACTGCATCCGGGTCTGGAGATTCTCCAGAACGCGGGCAAGACGATCAGCAAACGGACGGCTGCGCAGAACCTGTTCCTGTGCCCGGCGGACCTTGGCGGCTGCCACGAGGCGCATGGCCTCGGTGATCTTCCGGGTGTTTTTAACGGAACTGATCCTGTCGCGGATCTCCTTCAGGTTGGCCATGGATTGGACTCTCCGGGGTAACCGTCAGGGATCAGGCCGCAGCCAGCATCGAAGACTTCACTTCGTTGATGGCAGCCTTGAGCATGGCCTCAGCGTCTTCGCTGAGCTGCTTCTCGGTCTGGATCTTGTTGATGAACTCGGGCTTGTTGGTCTTCAGGTACTCGCGGAGCTCGCGGCAGAACTGAACGACGGACTCGACGGGAACTTCGTCGATCAGGCCCTTGACGCCGGCGTAAACCACGGCGACCTGCTCAGCCAGGATCAGGGGGCTGAACTGGGGCTGCTTGAGGATCTCGCGGAGACGCTTACCGCGGGCCAGCTGCTGCTGAGT
>NZ_JAFMKL010000032.1:0-16860 GCF_017852955.1 Vulcanococcus sp. DEBay_Sum22DG08_74 | reverse complement strand
TGTGAGCTGGAAACGGCCCTCCACCTCTCTCTGCGCGTTCCTCACGCTGCTGAATGATCGGCTCGGGGAAAGCATTGTTTTCCCCTTGCTGCCGTTCCTGCTGGCGAGCTTCACGGACAACGGCCGCACCCTGGGACTGCTGGCCGGGAGTTACGCGATCGCCCAATTCGCCGTCACCCCCCTGATTGGCTCCCTGAGCGATCGCTTTGGCCGCAAACCCGTCATCGGCATTTGTGTGGCGGGCTCGGTGCTCGGCTTGAGCCTTTTTGCGATCACGGTCAGCATTGATTGGCAGGCCATTCCCTGGGCCGCCGGGACGAGCCTTCCCCTGATCCTGCTGTTTACCGCCCGACTGATTGATGGGGTGAGCGGCGGCACCGCCGCCACGGCAGGGGCAGTGCTCGCGGATATCTCGACCCCAGAAAACCGTGCCAAGGCTTTTGGTCTGATTGGCGTGGCCTTCGGCCTGGGCTTCATCCTGGGCCCCGCCTTTGGAGGCCTGCTCTCCCAGACCAACGTCACCCTGCCGGTGTGGGCCGCCGCGGCCTTCGCCCTGATCAACCTGGTGCTGGTGCTGCTGCTGTTGCCAGAAACCCACCCGCCCGAGGCGCGGCTGGCGATGCCACGCAAACGGGACCTCAATCCCTTGATCGCCCTGCAGAAGGTGTTCACCAACCCCCAGGTGCGCCGCTTATGTGGAGCGTTCTTTCTCTTTTTTCTCGCCTTCAACGGCTTCACAGCCGTGCTGGTCCTCTATTTCAAACAGGCCTTTGATTGGGGACCGGGCTTAGCCGCTAATGCCTTCTTGGTGGTCGGCATCGTGGCGACGGTCGTCCAGGGGGGCTTGATCGGACCTCTGGTGAAACGCTTTGGCGAATGGCGACTGACCCTGGCTGGGTTGGGCTTCGTGATCGCCGGCTGCCTGCTGGTGCCGATGGCAACGGCCGACAACGCCACCCGTGTCGTCTTCCCCGCCGTTGCGATCCTGGCGCTCGGTACCGGCCTGGTCACCCCCTGCCTTCGGGCCCTGGTCTCCAGGCGCCTGGATGACTCCGGCCAGGGGGCAGCCCTGGGAAGCCTCCAGGGCCTCCAGAGCCTGGGCAGTTTTATCGGCCCTCCCCTGGCCGGCCTGGCCTACGACGTGGTCGGACAACGAAGTCCCTTCTGGCTGGGCATCACAGTGCTCGCGGGGGTCGCAGCCCTGGTGGCTGGAGGCCTGCCGCGTCGCGAGCAACACGCCTGAGATCCCTTCTGATTGCTACGTTGATCAGTAGAAAGTGATGGGTCATCCATGGCTGATCCAGTGGTTGCTCCGGAGCTCTACATCAATCGGGAGCTCAGCTGGATCGCCTTCAACCAGAGGGTGCTGGCCCAAGCCCTGAGCGAGCACACGCCGCTGCTGGAGCAGGCCAAATTCAGCGCGATCTTCAGCAATAACCTCGACGAATTTTTCATGGTCCGTGTGGCTTCACTGAAGTCACAGGTGGAAGCGGGCGTTCAGACCCTGAGCGACGACGGACTAACCCCCACCCAACAGCTGGCGCTGGTGCGCAAAGAACTCGCACCGCTGCTGCAGCAACAACAGGCCCACTACCGGCACTACCTGAAGCACCAGCTGGCCGAGGCCGGCGTCCATCTTCTCGACTACCGGGGACTGAATCAGAAGCAGAAGGCCTGGGTCAACGACTACTTCCAGCGCGCCATCTTCCCGGTGCTCACGCCCCTGGCGGTGGACCCGGCGCACCCCTTCCCCTTCATCAGCAACCTGAGCTTGAACATCGCGGCCTTAATCCGCGATCCCGATAGCGGCGTTCAACAATTCGCCCGGGTCAAGGTCCCGCAAAAGAACCTGCCGCGGTTTGTCGAACTGCCGGCCGAACTGAGCACCACCGAACCGCAACCGGTCTTCACCGCCGTCCCCCTGGAGCAGGTGGTGGCCTTCAACCTGCAGCTGCTCTTCCCTGGGATGGAAGTGGAAGGGCACTACTTCTTCCGGGTCACCCGAGATGCGGACCTGGAGTTACGGGACCTGGAAGCCGACGACCTGATGGAAGCCCTGCAGCAGGGCCTGCGCAAACGACGCATGGGCGGCGAGGTGGTGCGCCTGGAGGTCGCCGATGAGATGCCGGATGCCGTGGTGGAACTGCTGCTGGAGGGCACCGGCGTTGAACCGGAGGATCTCTATCGGGTCGGCGGTCCGCTGGGCCTCGATGATCTGATGTGCCTGCTGGCCATTCCCCTGCCGGCCTTGAAGGATGCACCGCACCGGGGGCGCACCCACGCCAAGTTGGCTCGGGCTCAGAAGAGCCTGCTGGAGGACGGCTCGATTAAGGCCGAGGAATTCACCAGCATCTTCTCGGTGCTGCGCCGCGGTGATGTGCTCCTGCATCACCCGTTTGACCTCTTTTCCACCTCCGTCGAGGAGTTCATCAATCAGGCCGCCGATGACCCCTCGGTGCTGGCCATCAAGATGACCCTCTATCGGGTCTCGAAAGACTCCCCGATCATCGCGGCCCTGATTCGCGCCTCAGAGAACGGCAAGCAGGTGATGGTGCTGGTCGAGCTCAAGGCACGCTTCGACGAGGACAACAACATTCAGTGGGCCCGCCAACTGGAGCGCTCAGGCGTCCACGTGGTCTACGGGGTGATCGGCCTGAAAACCCACACCAAGATCACGCTGGTGGTGCGCAAGGAAAAGGATCTGCTGCGCAGCTACTGCCACATCGGCACGGGCAACTACAACTCCAAAACCGCAGCCCTCTACACGGACCTGGGTCTGCTCTCCGCCCGGCCGGAACTGGGGCAGGACCTGGCCGAACTGTTCAACTATCTGACGGGGTTCTCCAAGCAACAGGATTTCCGGCGCCTCCTGGTGGCGCCGGTGAGCCTGCGGCGCCGCATGCAAGAACTCATCCGACGGGAGATCGAGCACGCCAAGGCCGGTCAGCCCGCCGCCATCAAGGCCAAGATGAACGCGCTGGTGGACCCGCGCATCATCGCCCTGCTCTACGAGGCCTCCCAAGCAGGTGTCCAGGTCGACCTCGTGGTGCGCGGGATGTGCAGCTTGCGGCCTGGGCTGGCGGGTGTCAGCGACAACATCAGGGTGAGCAGCGTCATTGGTCGCTTCCTGGAGCACTCCCGTCTGTTCTGGTTCGAGAACGGCGGCAAGCACGAGACGTATATCGGCAGTGCCGACTGGATGGGTCGCAATCTCGACCGGCGCGTCGAAGCGGTGGTCCCCGTCGAAGATCCCGATCTACACGAACGGCTGACACGGCTGATCGACAGCTATCTCAATGACAACTGCACAGCCTGGGACATGCAGAGCGATGGCAGCTTCAGCCGCCGCATTCCCGAAGAGGACAACATCGCCGTGCAAGCCAACTTGATGGATGGCTGGAGAAAGGGCCTGATCCCTGTCGAGGCGGGCGCGTAGCGAGGGCTACAAACAGAAAGAAAAACGAACGAAAAGGCCTTAGTAAGTCTTCCAATTCCTGACATCTCGCAGTGGCCAGGAGTGCTACATTCCGGCCAAATCAATTCGTTTTGCGGCCTTTAGTTCAGTTCTGCAACCCTGCAGAGACAACCAACCGCCCAAAGCAACCTCCGAAGCCTGCGCATCTGCTGCCATGCCTGCAAACAAGCCCGCTGCTTCAGGCTCTTCGAGCAACAAATCAACGGCTCGATCCGCCGCGTCCCGGCAGGGAGGTCGCCTTAGTGCTGACTCGATCGGCTGGTACCTGAGCAATATCGGCCGGGTACCCCTCCTCACTCCCGCCGAAGAGATTGAGTTGGCTCACCATGTGCAGGCGATGAAGCGTCTGCAGGAGCTCCCCGCCGCCGAACTCACCGCCCGCCAAAAACATCAGATCCGGATGGGCACCCGCGCCCGGGATCGAATGATGGCCGCCAACCTGCGGCTCGTCGTCAGCGTCGCCAAGAAATATCAGAACCAAGGCCTGGAACTGCTTGACCTGGTCCAAGAGGGCGCGATTGGTCTGGAGCGAGCCGTCGACAAGTTCGACCCCGCCATGGGCTACAAGTTCTCGACCTATGCCTACTGGTGGATTCGCCAGGGCATGACCCGGGCCATCGACAACAGCGCCCGCACGATTCGCTTGCCGATTCATGTGAGCGAGAAGCTCTCGAAGATGCGTCGCATCACCCGCGAGCTCTCCCATCGCTTTGGCCGCCAACCCAACCGCCTGGAGCTGGCCCATGCCATGGGCATGCAGCCGGAAGAACTGGAAGAGCTGATCACCCAAAGCGCCCCCTGCGCCTCCCTCGATGCCCATGCCCGAGGCGACGACGACCGGAGCACCCTCGGCGAGCTGATCGCGGATCCCAACAGCAACGAGTCCATGGATTCCATGGATCGCAACCTGCAGAAGGAGCACCTGGGCACCTGGCTCTCCCAGCTCAATGAGCGCGAGCGCAAGATCATCGAACTGCGCTTTGGACTCGCCGGCCAAGAGCCCCTGACCCTGGCGGAAATCGGACGCCAGATCAACGTCTCCCGCGAACGGGTGCGTCAGTTGGAATCGAAAGCGATTCTCAAGCTGCGCCTGATGACCAACTACCAGCAGGCTGCTTGAGCCGTATCGCCTGAGTTCTGTGGTCACGCAACAGCTCCTGGGCGTGGCCGCTGTCTTGGCCTGGCTTGCTGCTGTGCTGCTGACGGCCCTGGCGGTACGCCGGCGCTGGCCGCAACAGAAGGAGTGGAGCCGCAAGGTCGTCCATATCGGCACTGGCGCGGTCGTGCTCCTGGCCTGGGCCTTTGCGATTCCGCGAGGCCTGGCCCTGGGCGCCGCGGCCCTGGTCACGCTGGGCACCGCCCTGAATCACCGCTTCCGCCTGCTGCCTGCCGTCGAGGACGTCGGACGCCACAGCTACGGGACGATTGCCTACGGCGCCTCGATCACGATTCTCCTGGCCCTGTTCTGGCCCCAGCAACCGCTACCTGTGGCCGCAGGTGTTCTGGTGATGGCCTGCGGCGATGGACTCGCAGGGCTGGTTGGCCCCCAGATCCAGTCACCGCGATGGCAGCTCTTCGGGCAAACCAAATCACTCGCGGGCACCGCGGCTATGGCCCTCACCAGCTGGCTGGTCCTGGCCCTGTTGATCGGAGTCGCCCAGGGAACGGGCGCAGCCGCACCCAGCTTGGTGGCTGCGGCTGCCATCGCGATCGCCGCCACTGGGCTCGAGCAACTGAGCGGCTTTGGCCTCGACAACCTGAGCGTGCCGTTAGCCACCGCATATCTCTGGCAACTCGCTATGCCCTGAGCATCGCCTCACAACGCTGCTCCCAGTCCCGTTGGGTGCCAAGGCCGGTGACCAACTGGGTCTCTCCGGGTTCACTGCGCAAACACAACTGCCACTGGCGGATCGCCTCAGCGCGCTCCATCCAAGCGTTCATCACACTGCGCTGGGTCAGCTCTGGATCCCACTGGCGGCAACTGGCGGTCTCCAGGGCCCAGGCCATCAAGGCATCCAGCTGAACCGGGCGAAAGCCCGTGAACACCGGACCGGCACCATCCACGGAACTTTGCTGCAGGTAAAACAGCTGCAACGGATCAGACAGACCAAAAAACTGCAGCAGATAGGCCATAGGCAGCCCCCTTTCAGTTGCAGACAAGGTAATTGGACAGGCAGAAGATTCTGCTCACTGCCAACAGTTTTAAACCACACTATTGAGCACCGAAGGCAATTAGCACTCTCGATCTTCGAGTGCTAATTGAGCAAAACGCTTCGCTTAAACCGCGACGGCAGAAGCGCTCTGGGCCGCCGCAACCGCATCAGCCAAGCTCGCCAGCACCTCACGGGTCGTCTGCAGATCGATGCAGGCGTCGGTGATGCTCTGGCCATAGGTGAGGGCCGAGCGATCGGGGCTGATCTTCTGATTACCAGCCACCAAATGGCTCTCGATCATCACGCCCATGACATCGCGGGAGCCCGCCCGCAGTTGCTCAGCCACCTGCGCCGCCACCTCGCCTTGACGGCGGTAGTCCTTATTGGAGTTGCCGTGGCTGCAATCCACCATCACCCGAGCCGGCAGTCCGTCTTTCACCAGAGCAGCCGAGGCTTCTTCAATCGCCTCTCGGTGGTAGTTGGTGCCCTGCTTGCCGCCCCGCAGCACCAGGTGCCCATCGGGGTTACCAGTGGTGGTGACGATGGCCGCTTGGCCGTCCTTATTAATGCCCAGGAAGTGGTGGGGGCGTGCTGCCGCCTCCATCGCATTGATGGCGGTGATGGCGCTGCCGTCGGTGCCGTTCTTGAAACCGATGGGCATGGACAGCCCAGAGGCCATTTCCCGGTGGGTCTGGCTTTCGGTGGTGCGGGCGCCGATGGCCGTCCAGCTGATCAGATCAGCGATGTACTGGGGAACGACAGGGTCCAACAGCTCCGTGGCAGCCGGTAGCCCCATGTCGGCCAGATGCAGCAGCAGGCCGCGGGCCAGTCGCAGACCGGTGTTGATGTCGTAGCTGCCGTCCAGGTGCGGGTCATTGATCAACCCCTTCCAGCCGACGGTGGTGCGGGGCTTCTCGAAATAGACCCGCATGACCACCTCGAGTTGATCGCGGTGACGTTTGTGCTCTTCCGCAATGGCGGCGGCGTATTCCTGGGCCGCGTCCACGTCATGGACCGAGCAGGGTCCAACGATCACCAGCAAACGCTGGTCGTCACCCCGAAGGATGGCCTTGATGCGCTCGCGGGCCTCGCGCACGGTGCGCCCAGCGGTCTCGCTCAGTGGCAGCTCCCCGTGCAGCAGGGTGGGCGCCACCAGGGGCCGGGTTTCCACCACGTGGAGATCAGAGGTGGGAATCATGCCGGCAACCATCCCAGGGGCTCGGAGCATCCCACCCTAAAAGCCCAGTCGCATCGTTCGTCACAACGGGGGGGACCGGCGGCAAAGAACAATGGTCGGACGTCCACCGATCGAGGCCCCCTGGGGTTCCAGCGCCGATGTCCGCCAGCAGCTTCCTTGCCGACTACCGCGCCGCCGCTGCGGAGCGAGAAGCCCAAGGGGTCCCCGCCCTGCCGCTGACAGCCGCCGAAACCCAGGCCCTGACTGAACTGCTGCAGGCACCCCCCGCCGGGGAAGAGGAGTTCCTGCTGCATCTGCTCTCGGAGCGCATCCCCCCCGGCGTGGATGAGGCGGCCTACGTCAAAGCGGACTGGCTCAGTGCCGTGGCCCAGGGCAGAACCACCAGCCCCCTGGTCGCTCCCGTGGAAGCGGTGAAGCTGCTGGCCACCATGATCGGCGGCTACAACGTCGGCGCCCTGATCGAGCTGCTCTCCCACGCGGACGCAGCCATCGCTGACGCCGCCGCGACTGGGCTCTGCCGCACCCTGCTGGTCTACGACGCCTACAACGATGTCCTGGAGCTGGCCGCCAGCAACACCCAGGCCAAACGGGTCATCGATAGCTGGGCCAATGCCGAGTGGTTCACCGCCAAGCCCGAGCTGCCGGCGGAGATCACCGTCACGGTCTTCAAGGTGGAAGGCGAGACCAACACCGATGACCTCTCCCCGGCAACCCACGCCACCACCCGTCCGGACATCCCGCTGCACGCCACGGCGATGCTCGAGACCCGGATGCCCGGCGGCCTGGATCTGATCGCCGAGCTCAAGCAAAAGGGCCATCCCGTGGCCTACGTCGGCGACGTGGTCGGCACCGGCAGCTCCCGTAAATCCGCCATCAACTCGGTGCTCTGGCACACCGGCACCGACATCCCCCACGTGCCCAACAAGCGCAGTGGCGGCGTGGTGCTCGGCGGCAAGATCGCGCCGATCTTCTTCAACACGGCTGAGGACTCCGGCGCCCTGCCGATTGAGTGCGATGTCACCGCCCTGAACTCCGGCGATGTCATCACGATTCGCCCCTACGCCGGCACGATCGAGCGGGCAGCGGGCGAGGCCAATGCCGGTGAAGTGGTGGCCCGCTTCGAGCTCAAGCCGAGCACGATCACCGATGAGGTGCGTGCCGGCGGCCGCATCCCCCTGATGATCGGCCGTGCCTTGACCGACAAGGTGCGCGCCCAACTGGGCCTGCCCGCCAGCGACCTCTTCATCCGGCCCAGTGCCCCCGCCGACACCGGCAAGGGCTTCACCCTGGCCCAAAAAATGGTGGGCAAGGCCTGCGGCCTGCCGGGCGTGCGCCCCGGCACCAGCTGTGAGCCGCTGATGACCACGGTCGGCTCCCAGGACACCACCGGGCCGATGACCCGCGATGAGATGAAGGAGCTGGCCTGCCTGGGCTTCTCCGCCGATCTGGTGATGCAGAGCTTCTGCCACACCGCGGCCTACCCCAAGCCGGTGGACCTCAAGACCCACGCCGAGCTGCCCGACTTCATTAGCTCCCGCGGCGGCGTAGCCCTGCGCCCCGGCGACGGCATCATCCACAGCTGGCTGAACCGGATGCTGCTGCCCGACACCGTGGGCACCGGCGGTGACAGCCACACCCGCTTCCCCCTGGGCATCTCCTTCCCCGCCGGCTCCGGCCTGGTGGCCTTCGCCGCCGCCATCGGTGCGATGCCCCTGGACATGCCCGAGTCGGTGCTGGTGAAGTTCTCCGGCTCCCTGCAGCCCGGCGTCACCCTGCGGGATGTGGTGAATGCCATTCCCTACGTGGCGATCCAGCAGGGGCTGCTGACGGTGGAGAAGGCCGGCAAGAAGAACATCTTCAGCGGCCGAATCATGGAGATCGAGGGCCTGCCCGACCTGAAGCTGGAGCAAGCCTTCGAGCTGACCGATGCCACCGCCGAGCGCTCCTGCGCCGGCAGCACCATCAAGCTCTCTGTGGAGACCGTCAGCGAGTACCTGCGCAGCAACGTGGCGCTGCTCAAGAACATGATCGCGCGGGGCTACAGCGATGCCCGCACCCTGGCCCGCCGGATCAAGGCCATGGAGGACTGGCTGGCCAATCCCGTGCTGATGGAAGCCGACGCCAACGCTGAGTACGCCGCGGTGATCGAGATCAACCTCGATGAGATCACCGAGCCGATCCTGGCCTGCCCGAACGACCCCGACAACGTCAAAACCCTCTCGGATGTGGCCGGGAGTCAGATCGATGAGGTGTTCATCGGCTCCTGCATGACCAACATCGGCCACTACCGCGCCGCCGCCACCGTCCTGGAGGGACAAGGGGAGAACACGGCTCGCCTCTGGGTCTGCCCACCCACCCGGATGGATGAGGAGATGCTCAAGCAGGAGGGCTACTACGCCATCTTCGAGAAGGCCGGCTCCCGCATGGAGATGCCCGGTTGCTCCCTCTGCATGGGCAACCAGGCGCGGGTGGAGGACAACACCACGGTGTTCTCCACCAGCACCCGCAACTTCAACAACCGCTTGGGCAATGGCGCCCAGGTGTATCTGGGCAGCGCCGAGCTGGCTGCGGTCTGCGCCCAGCTGGGCCGGCTCCCCAGCAAGGAGCAGTACCTGGCCATCGCAGCCGCCAAGATCGATCCCAAGGGCGCTGAGCTCTACCGCTACCTGAACTTCGATCAGATCGAGGGCTTTGAGGACAGCGGTCGCGTGGTCAGTAGCGACGACGAGGCGAAGGTCCTGGCAGGGGTCTAAGGGCATTGCAGACCCATGGCCTGAAGCTGGAACTGCAGTCCTGGAGGACCAGCCGCAACCTGGAGCGGATGGTCCAGCAGCGCTGGCCGGCTGTCGTTCTCACCCTGATCGTCACCGGCCTGGGGGCTGCGGCCGCCGGCCTGCTGTTCAAAACGGGCGTGGGCTGGCTGGGCAGTTGGCGCCTAGGGCTCCTGCAAACCGCCAGCCCTTGGCTGGTCCTGCCCTTGATGGGAGGGATCGGCGGCCTGCTCTCGGCGGTGCTGATCAGCACCCTGGCGCCAACGGCGGCGGGCTCGGGGATCCCGCAGGTGATGCGCTTCCTCTCGCGCCAGAGCCTGCCGATGAACCTGCAGGTGGCCATCGTCAAATTGCTGGCGGGGATCCTGGCCATTGGCAGCGGCTTCCCGCTCGGACCCGAGGGTCCTGCCGTTCAGATGGGCAGTTCCGTGGGCTGGCAGATGGCCCGCTGGTTCAAGGCCCCGCCCTCGCTGCTGCGCGTGATCGTGGCGGCCGGCGGCGGCGCAGGGATCGCAGCCGTCTTCCATGCCCCCCTGGGGGGCTTCTTCTATGCGATTGAGGAGCTGCTGCGGAAATCCGGACCGATCCTGCTGCTGCTGGTGCTCGGCACGGCCTTCGCCGGCAGCTTCTGGGCCGACGTCATGGGCCTGGCTGGCTTTGGCCAGCAAAGCGCGGGCATCGGCCAGAAGGGCTTCCAGATCAGCAGCGAGTACAACCTGGATATTCAGTTCCTGCCCAAGGACCTGATCTATCTGGTGGCCCTGGGGATTGTGGTGGGCCTGCTGGCGGAGCTCTACACCCGCTACGTGGTGAAGATGCAGTCCCTGGGGCAGCGGTTCTTCTCCGGAAAGATCGTGGTGCGGATGCTGCTGGGCGGCATCGCCCTGGGCTGCCTCTATGCCGCCCTGCCGGCTGAGTTCCGCAACAACGCGGCCCTCCAGCACACGATCGTCGACGGCCACGTCGAGATCAACAAGGCCGTGGGCATCTTCACGCTGCTGTTTTTCGCCACCGGCCTGGCCGCCGCCACCGGGGCCCCGGGCGGCCTGTTTGCACCGATGCTCACCCTGGGCGGCGCCCTGGGGCTGACCGCCGCCGGCATTGCCGAGCACCTCTCCGGCCATGCCCCAAGCACCTACGTCTTCGCCGGAATGGCGGCCTTCATCGCCGCCTGCTCCCGCACACCGATCACGGCGGTCTTCCTGGTCTTTGCCCTGACCAAGGACCTGCTGATCCTCAAGCCCCTGTTCGTCTGCGCCGTGGTGAGCTTCGTGGTCTCCCGCATCACCCACGAGCACTCGATCTACCAACGCCAGCTGGCCCTGCAGAGCAGTGCCACCAGCACCCAAGGGGAGATGAAGCTGCCGGGCACGCCGCTCAGCCCGCGGGACCTTTGAACCAAGAAACCCTGCTGTTTGAGCCAGCTGCTGCGCAGCAGGGTGCCCTTCGGGCCGTGTTGGCCTTCCCCAGCACCTACACCGTGGGGATCACGAGCCTGGGCTACCAGGTGGTCTGGGCGACCTTGGCCCAGCGCACCGATGTGGATGTGCGGCGGCTGTTCACCGACCAGGGCGATCCGCAACACCGCCACTGCGACCTCTTTGGCCTGTCCCTGAGTTGGGAACTCGACGGGCCGGTGCTGCTGGATCTGCTGGAGCAGCAGCGCATCCCGATCTGGGCAAGCGAACGGGGCGACAACGACCCGATCGTCTTCGGCGGGGGGCCGGTGCTCACGGCCAACCCCGAACCCCTGGCGCCTTTCTTTGATGCGGTGCTGCTCGGCGATGGCGAGCTGCTGCTGCCGGCCTTTATCGATGCCCTGCAGGACTGCAAAACCGCCCCGCGCCAGCAGCGGCTGCGGCGCCTGGCGGCCGTGCCCGGTGTCTATGTCCCGTCGCTCTATGCCCCCCGCTACGGCGAGGGCGGTGACCTGCTGGCGATCGAACCGATCGAGGCCGGCATTCCCGAAACCGTGGAAAAGCAGACCTGGCGCGGCAACACCCTGAGTCACTCCACGGTGATCACCCCGGAGGCGGCCTGGCCTTCTATCCACATGGTCGAGGTGGTGCGCAGCTGCCCGGAGCTCTGCCGCTTCTGCCTGGCTAGCTATCTCACCCTGCCCTTCCGCACGCCGAGCCTCGATGACGGGCTCATCCCGGCCGTGGAAAAGGGCCTAGGCGCCACCCAACGGCTGGGACTGCTGGGGGCCTCGGTCACCCAGCACCCGCAATTTGGCGACCTGCTGCAGTGGCTCGATCAGGACCGCTTTGACGACACCCGGGTCAGCGTCAGCTCCGTGCGGGCCGCCACCGTCACCCCCGAGCTCGGGCGGATCCTGGCCAAACGCGGCAGCAAGTCCCTGACCATCGCCATCGAGAGCGGCAGCGAGCGCATGCGCGAGGTGGTCAACAAAAAGCTGGCCACCGAGGAGATCTACGCCGCGGCCCGCTACGCCAAAGAAGGCGGCCTCAGCGGCCTGAAGCTCTACGGCATGGCCGGCCTGCCTTCGGAAACCGAGGACGATGTTGAGGCCACCGCCGACCTGCTGCTGCAGCTCAAGAAGGCCACCCCAGGCTTGCGCCTATCGCTCGGGGTCAGCACCTTTGTGCCCAAGGCCCACACCCCCTTCCAATGGCAGGGCGTCCGCCCCGAAGCCGAGAAACGACTGAAACTCCTCGCCAAACGACTCAAGCCCAAGGGCATCGACCTGCGCCCCGAGAGCTACGGCTGGAGCGTGATTCAGGCGCTGCTCTCCCGCAGCGACCGGCGCCTTGCACCCGTGATCGCCGCGGTGCGCGGCCGCCACGAAAAACTCGGCGGCTGGAAGCAGGCCTACCGCGAAGCCGAGACACCCCTGCCCCCCTGGGAGGAGGTCATCCACGGGGCATGGGACGCCGATCGGGTCCTGCCCTGGGAGCACCTCAAGGGCCCCCTACCCAAGGCCACCCTGCGCAAGCACCACGACGAAGCCCTGGCCTAGAGCCGGCAGCGCAGACCCGCCAGCAGGATCCAACCGGCGATGTTCAGGCGGCTGTCGTACATCGGGATGTCGGTGGCATGGAGCACCACCAGCACCAGCGCCGCGGCCCACCAGGCCCGCTCAAACAGCGCGCCACTGGCCATGCCAAGCCTCACGCCGCGGATCAAGAGCCACAGCACCAGACCGACCAGACCCACGGCCACCGGCAGACCGTGACTGAGGGCCAGATCCAAGGCGATGTTGTGGGGATGGCCATGCCAATGGCCCGTCCGCAGGGGATAGATCACGCTGAAGGCCGCCGCCCCCCAGCCCAGCCAAGGACGCTCGCCCACCAGCCCCAGGGCCGTGCCCCACTGACTCAGACGCGTCAGCGCCAGGGGACGCTCCCCATGGGAATTGAAATCGTTCAGGCGTCCCCAGATCGACTGGGGAACGATCTCCCGCAGGGGGGCCTGAATCACCGCCGGCACCCCCGGCAGGGTGGCCAGGGCAACGGGCACCAGCGCCAACAGCAGCAGGGGCAACAACCAAATCCAGCGCCCCGGGCCCAGCACGATCGGCACCGCCAGGACCAGGGCACCCCAACCGTTGCGGGAATCCGTGGCCAGCATCTCAGCCACCTGGGTGACCACCAGGGCAAAGCTGATGCCCCAGAGCCCAAAGGCCAGCGGGCCGGAGCGCCAGCGGCGGCAGTGCTGCAGAAAGGCCGCCAGCACCAAAGGCCAGCTCAAGGCCAGCCAGGCCGCCGTGATGTTGGCGTAATCAAACAGGCCCGAGAGCCGCCCAGGGGGATTGCCACCACCGCGGATCCACCAGACGATCGCCCCACCCAACAGTTCATAGGGGCCGCTCCAGCCGAGCACCATCTGGCCAAAGCCGGTCCCCAGAACCGGAACGGTGCCGGCCACCAGCCACAGGGCCACCCGGCGCCGGGCCTCGGGCGTGGCCAGATAGGGCTGATAGGCCCAGAACGCCCAGAAAAACGGAAGCCAATTGCCCAGGCCCACCCAGGCCAGCCAGCCGCTGGAGGCGGTGAAGCAGCCCAGGAGCATCCACAGACCGATGCCAGCCAGCAGCCAATTGACCCGATCGTCCCGCCAGGCGGTCGGCTGACGACTCCCCAGGATCAAGGCCACAAACAGCAGCAACCCCGCCAGAAGCGCACTGGCCGGCAGCAGCAGCAGGGCGACCTGGAAGCAACGCCAACCCCAGAGGGTCGCCGCCGCTGGCCGCTCCCCATCGAGCAACACCAAACCGGCCTGCAGCGGCTTGCGCCAGAGCTGGGTCATTCGAACACCGCCGTACGGCCGCGGTAGACCATCACCTGTCGCTTCAGATGCAAGCGCACCGCCCGTGCCAAGGCCAGACGCTCGGTATCGCGGCCTTTGCGGATCAGATCCTCCACCTCGTCGCGGTGGCTCACGTTGACGGTGGACTGGGCAATGATCGGGCCCGCATCGAGCTCATCGGTCACGTAGTGCCCGGTGGCCCCGATCAACTTCACCCCCCGCTCCCAGGCCCGGTGATAGGGCTGCGCCCCCATGAAGGCCGGCAGGAAGGAATGGTGGATGTTGATCACCCGGTGGAAGGCATCCGGCGGGTCAAAGGCCGCCAAAAAGGCTGGCGTCAGCACCTGCATGTACTTGGCCAGGATCACCAACTCAATGCCGTGCTCCTTCAGCAGCTCCAGGTGACGGGCCTCGGCCTCCTGGCGGTTGGCGTTGTTGATCGGCACATGGGCGAACTGGGCGCCGAACTCCTCGGCGATCGAACCCAGATCGGGATGGTTGGAGACCACCAGCGGCACCCGCATCGGCAACTCGCCGGTGCGCACACGCCAGAGCAGATCCAAGAAACAGTGATCCTGCTTGCTGACGAAGATCGCCACAGCCGGGCGCTGATCCGAGAAGGTGACCCTCTGTTCACCCCCCAGGCGCTCCGCCAGGGAGGCCGCCGCCGGAGCAATCGCTTCCCGGGGCAAGCCGAACCCCTCGAGCTGCCACTCGATGCGGCTCAGGAACAGACCAGCCCCTTGGTCGCTGTGGTGATCGGCGTGGACGATGTTGCCGCCGTTGCCAGCCACCCAACCGGAGAGCTCCCGCACAAGACCCGGCTGGTCCGGGCAAATCATCTGAAGGATGGCGGTGGCAGCCGTCATGGAATGGCGTCAAAGCCCGGGAGACCTGAATTCTGCCGTTCAAGCCGTTGCAGCTCGTTATGGAGAGCTCCCAGGCCAGTTGCCCTGGGTAAAGTCCCGCAATCAAGCTCAGCAACAATGGCTGCTCAACCGCTCTATTCCGGCCTGCGGCGACTGGCCCTGGCGGCCCTCGCTCTGGTGATCAGCTTTGGCCTGACCGCCTGCGGTGGCGCCAAAGCGAAGGCCCCCACCCTGAGTGCTGACGACATCACCGTGATCGAGCGCCAGGCCGAAGGCTTCCTGGCAGCGCGCGACCGCCTGCCTGAGCTCGCCACCCTGGTGAATGAGCGCAACTGGGTCTTCACCCGCAACCTGATCCACGGCCCCATGCAGGAAGTGGGCCGCGAGATGCTCTACATCAACCAGCGTCTGCTGCCCGGCGACCGCGCTGAGGCCACCAAACTGGCCACCGATCTGAAGGCCGCCCTGGCCGACCTCGACGAAGCCGCCCGTCTGCAGGACGCCAACAACCTCAGCAAGTCCTACATCAAGGTCGCCAGCGGTTTCGGTCGTTACGCCCAGATCCTTCCTGAGCAGGTTCAGTCCGACCTCAAGCAGATCTGAATCCGCTGAACCCCCTGCCCACCAGCCGGCCCTCCTCGATCTGCGTGATCGGAGCCGGCGTGGTGGGCTTTTCTGTGGCCTGGCACCTGCAGCGGAGCGGGCACCAGGTCACGCTGTTTGACCCCCAGCTGGGGCAAGCCCAAGGCGCAGACGCCGGCAGCAGCGCGGCCCTGGGGCTGTTGATGGCTCGCGTCTTTCGCCGCAGCAGCGGCCGGGGCTGGAGGCTGCGGCAGCAGTCCCACGCCCTCTGGCGGCAGTGGCGGGAGGAGCTCCAGCAGCGGGGCCATGTCCTGCCCTTTCGCCCCGGCCTCCTGCAGCTCGCCACCACGGCGGCCGAGCAAGAGGCGCAGGCCCAACTGGCGGAGCAGCGGCAGGACCTACGCCTGCTGGATCCCGCAGAACTCGAGACCCTCAGGCCGCTCATCCCCCAACCGTCCCTCGGAGGACTTCTCTCCCCGGAGGATGGCCAACTCGATCCCATCCCAGCCATGCGGGCGCTGCAGGAGGACGGGGCACGGCTTGGGGTCCAGCTCAACGCGACGGCGGTCCGCGGGCTGGAGCGCAGCGGAAGCGGCCAATGGCGCGTCGTCGGCGGACAGGGGTCCTACGACTGGGTCGTCCTCAGTGCCGGCCTGAGCAGTTCAGCGCTGCTGGAGCCCCTGGGCCACGAGCGCCCCCAACACCCGGTGCTCGGCCAGGCCCTTGAGCTGCAACTCGCAGACGGTGATCAGGCCCCCCTCAACTGGCCGGGGAGCCTGAGCTGGAGCGGCATCAACTTGGTGCCGCGGCCCCAGGGACGCCTTTGGCTAGGCGCCACGGTGGAAATCGATCAACGGCAGGGACAGCCCGAGCAGCTGCTTGCCCTGCGCGAGCTCGACGGCAAGGCCCCAGCCTGGCTGCAACGGGCCACGGTGTTGCGTCAGTGGCAGGGGCTGAGGGCCCGTCCCCTGGGCCGGCCCGCACCGCTGCTGGAGCAGCTCGAACCGGGATTACTGCTGGCTAGCGGCCACTACCGCAATGGCGTCCTGTTGGCTCCGGCCACGGCCGCCTGGGTGGCTGAGCAGATCGAACAAGGCTGACCACTGGAGGGGGCTTCTTTAGCCTTGGGGCTCTTGTCGACATCTGCCGACGATGCTTCGCACCCGCACCCTGGTCCCCCTGGGCCTCCTGGCCGTCCTGGCCCTGACGGCCTGCGGCGGATCTGGCTCTGGCGGCGGTGCATCCAGCGCCCGCCTGCAGGGTGCCGGAGCCACCTTCCCCGCTCCGATTTACCTGCGCTGGTTCCAGGACCTGGCCGCCAAGGGCGAGGTGAAGGTCAACTACCAGTCGGTGGGTTCAGGCGCTGGCATCCGCCAGTTCGATGCCGCCACCGTTGACTTCGCCGCCAGCGACAAACCCCTCAGCCAAGAGGACGCCGCCGGGATCAAGCGCGGTGCCGTTCAGGTCCCCATGACCGCCGGTGCGATTGCCGTGGCCTACAACAACCCCGGCTGCGAACTGAAGCTGACCCAACAGCAGCTGG
>NZ_JAFMKL010000031.1:0-16916 GCF_017852955.1 Vulcanococcus sp. DEBay_Sum22DG08_74 | reverse complement strand
GTCGTTGTTCAAGGTGACATCCAGGATCTTCACCGACAACGCCACCTGCCGCTGGCGCAGATCGATCTGCCGGAGGTAGTTCTCAGCGACCGAGACCAACTGGGAATCACCCACCAAGGTGATGGTGCGCAGGCGTGAATCGGTCGTCCCAATCAAGCCACGCAGGGGACCGGTGGAGGCGCCATAGGTCTCCGTGGTGGTGATCTGCTCCTTCTTGGTCTGCTGGGTTTGCTCGCCGCCAGCCACCTGGTTCGCCACGGGCTGCCCCGAGGTCACCGCATTGGTGATCGTGGTGACCTGGGTGATGCGCGCCCCCAGGCTGGCCAAGTACTTGGCGGCCGACTCAGCTGAGGCCTGGTTGAGGCGATAGACCTTGGACATCTGGGTGCCGAAGGTCTTGCCCATGACCGAGGGACCCGCCAGCAACAGATTCCCTTCCATCCGCCCCTGCAAACCCGAGGCCAGCAGTACCGAGTTCAAGGCCTTGCTGTAGGCCTCACCGCGGAAAGACAGCGAAACCGTCGGGCCCGCGCTGGCCTGAGCACCCGGTCGCTCCTCATCGTCGACGTAGACGAAGCCGTAGCCACCCATCTGACTGAGGGCCATCAGGGCGTCTTTGGCCGGTGCGTTGCGCAGGGTCATCGTCACCGGCGGGCCGCTGAGGTTGAGGTAGCTGCGGTTGCGCAGCACCATCGTTCCCACGGCCATGTCGCCCAGGGGCGGCGCCACCGCCCTGGGTTGCAGGGGCGGGGCATAGCGCGGCTGGGGCACCGAGCCGGGCTGATTGAGGTTGAAGGTGCCGGTCTTCGAGACCAACTCGCTGGGGGCGCTGAAGCTCAGGATCAGGTTGCGGCCATCGGCACTGACCACCGGCTTGGAGGCCGGTGCCCCCGGCATCGGCACCACCTCCAGCTCAAACTCGCGCCCGCTCCCCCTGATGCTCACGCGCTTCAGGCCGGCCTCCGGCAGGGTCAGCGTTTGCGGGCCGACCTTCAGGGAGGCGGATTGACTCAGCTGCAGTTGCCCCTGCCAACCGGCCGCGGTTTGGCGTTGCCGCAGCAGCGGAGCCGCACCGGTGCCCTCGACCACCACGTCCACGCTGTTGGCGCCACGGCGCAACTGCAGCAGCAGCGCCCCGCCGGACGGCGCGACGGACGGCGCGGGAGCAGACGCGCTGGACTGCGGCAGCGCCAGCGCTGGAGCCGTCATCGCGGCAGCAGCCATCAGGGCTGAGATCCCAGTGCGCCGCCAACCCACGCTGCCCTTTGCCAGTTGGGCGGATGGTATCGATGCTCAGCCGGGCTTTCCAGGCTTCTGACTTGGGCTGTGATCTCTCGCATAGAGGCCCAGATTCAGCCGCAATTCGGTGGGCTCCAGCACCACCCGGCCATCCTTGTCTTTGCTGCTGTTGCCACTTTTGAGCGAGAGATCGCTCTGGACCACCAGGAGGCTCAGGCGCTCCAGACGCCGCAGAAAATCCAACAGCTGCGGGCCACTGCCGCGGGCGCGCAGCAACACCGAGGTCTTCTTCAAACCAGGGGCCAACAACGGATCCGCCGGCGGGGTCTCAGCCGCGGTCTTGTTGCTTTTTTTGCTGGTGGGCGGCGCGACGGCCTGAACCGGTTCATAGCCATCCAGCAGCACGCCGGTCTGGGCCGCCTGTTCACTGAGCTGGGCCAAGAACGTCTGCAGCTCGCCGCTGCCCGCGATCAACCCCAGGATCTGGGCATTCCTGCGGTCAGCCTGCTCCCGCTGCTGCTCCAAGCTCTCGAGCTGACGGCGCAGCAAGGGCAAGCGCTGCTGTTGCTCCTCCAGCACCAGCAGCTCCTGCTGATCCGCCTGCAAGCGCTGCCAACGGGGCCAGGCCACCAGGCCCCCCAGCGCTGCAGCCAGCAGCACCCCCAGAAGGACGGGTGCACCGAGCAACACCTGCTCTCGCCGCAGTTGGAGGCTCATGGCAGCACCCCCTTGGACTGCAGCAAACGCAGACGCTGCACCAAACCGTCGGCCTGCAGGGCCTGCAGCACCGCCAACTGTTGATCCGGAGCCAGGGCCGCGAAGCGAGCGGAGAGCTCCCAGTCCACCGGCCCCCCGCTAGCGCCATCGCGCTGGAGCTTCACCACCTGAACCGACTCGGCCTCAAACAGAGGCGATTGGGACAGCAGCAGACTCAGCCCATTGACCCGGCGGAATGCCTGGGGATCAATGGCGACCCCTTTGAGCAGCAAGCCGTTGTTCTGGGAGCGCACCTCCGTCAGCTGCACACCGGCCGGGGTGACCGCGGACAACTGAGCCAGCAAGGCCGAGCCGGAAGACACCCCCACCAGACCCTTGGCCAAGCCCTCGCTGCTGCGCTGCAGCTGAGCCTTGGCCCGCCGCACCCGTCCGACCCGCGTCTCTAGGGTCTGGACCTGCAGCTTGATGCCGGCGAGGTTCGCCAGGGCGGCGTTCACCTGCTGCTGGCGCCACCCCAGCGCCACCAGCAAGAGCAGCATCAAGGCAAGGACGCCACCGCCAATGGCCGAGCCCTTGAGCAACAGCGGGCGGGCCGGAAGCATGGACCCACCTGGCTCAGCCACGCCGCTGGCGCGCCGCCGCTCCTGCAGCAGATCGAGGGGGCCAAGACGAGGGCTCATCGCTCCAGCTCCGCCGCGGCCAGCCCCCAGAGCAGACCCAGAGACCACTGCGCTGGGTCGCTCCGCAAGGGATCCAGGCCATTGAGCTCCAGCGGAAGACAACTCTGCAGGGTCTCCAGCGCCGAAGCCGGCAGGGCCGCTGAGACCACGACATCCATCGAGCGCGGCTGAGGAGCCTGGGATTGCCAATAGCTCAGGCATTGGTTGAGCTCGCTTTGCAAAGCCTCCAGCTCCGCCAACGGCGGCAGGCGCCACTGCCAGATCGGAGCCCCCCGCTCCAGGCGCAGCAACCAGCTCTGCTCAGGCTCCAGTCCCAACAACCAACCCTTCTGGCCCTCGACGCAGCGCAGTGCACAGACCGGAGCAGCCTCGAGGGCATCGAGACCGAGGCCCGCATCGGCAAAGACCTCGATCCAGTCCTCCAGCAAGGCCGACTCCACCGCCACCGAGACACGGCTGCCCGGGGAGGAGGGCAGAGGGGAGCTCAGCAGATCCACCGCGGTCTCCGGGGGCCAAGGCAAACGCAGGGCCTCCAGCTCCTTGGGCATGGCCATTCGCTCAGGAGCGCTGCCCTGCAGAAGGCGTAGTTCGCAGGCGCTGCCCGGCAGCACGGCCCAGATCCTGGCCCCGGGGTAGCCGCACTGCACCAACCAATCCCCCAACAGATCCGCCAGGGCAGAACCAGACACGGGACGTCCGCCCTGGCAGAGCCCCGGCGGCAGGGACAACTGATCGACCCAGCTCAGGCCCCGGCCGCTCAGGACCATGGCCGTGATCGCTTGATCCTGCAGCTCGAGGTAGACCCGCTGCGGAAACAGCCAGGCTTGCAAGGGGCCGAGGCGCTCTTGAACTCCTGCGAGCACCACTCGCCTTCCGCTTGCTCTATCCGCAAGCTATCGAGATTTCAGCTCCAGGGCACCCCAGAGCCGACGGCTTCGCTGATGTTGCGGAAACCGTGGCGATCGAGCTGCTGGCTCAAGCCCTCGAGAATCTCCGGAACCAGGCCAGGCCCGCCGTAGATCCAGCCGGTGTAGAGCTGCACCAGGGACGCACCGGCGGTGATCCGCTCCCAGGCGGACGCGGCGGAGTCGATGCCACCCACCCCGATCAAGGGCAGGCTTGGGCCAGCGGTGACCCGCAGCCGGCGCATCACCTCCAGGGCCCGCTGGCGCAGGGGTGCACCACTCAGTCCCCCGGCCTCCTCCGCCAAGGTCTTGCCGGTTTGGGCCAGGCGCCTGCCCTCCAGGCCCAGGCGATCCAGGCTGGTGTTCACGGCAATCACCCCAGCCAGGCCCTCCTCGTAGGCCAAGCGGGCAATGGAATCGATGGCGTCGTCCTCCAGGTCCGGGGCGATCTTCACCAGCAACGGGGGGCAGGCCGGCAGACGCCGCAGCCGCTCCACCAGGCGACGCAGCTGCACTTCGTCCTGGAGTTCCCGTAACCCAGGAGTGTTGGGGGAGCTGACATTGATCACGGCGTAGTCCGCCAGGGGAGCCAGCAACTCCAAGGACGAGGCGTAGTCGTCCGGGGCGAGATCCAGGGGGGTGACCTTGGACTTGCCCAAATTGATCCCCAAGACCGCCGGTCGCTGCCCGGCCGCCGGCAGAGCCTGGCGCTCCAGGGTGCGGCGCGCCGCCTCGGCCCCTTGGTTGTTGAACCCCATGCGGTTCAAGGCGGCCCGCTCCTCCGCCAAACGGAACAGCCGGGGCCGGGGGTTACCAGGCTGGGCATGCCAGGTGATCGTGCCCAGTTCGGCAAAGCCAAAACCAAACAGATGCCAGATGCCCGCAGCGACCGCGTTCTTGTCAAAGCCGGCGGCCAGACCGACGGGATTGAGGAAGCGGCAGCCAAAGAGGGTTTGCTCCAGCCGCAGGTCCTTGCGCTGCAGCTCTGCTCCGAGGCCCGCCAGGGAACTACTCACCAGGGGCCAGTTGCGGCGCAGGGAGGCCTGCCCCAGGGCCTGCAGTGTGAGTTGGCTCAGCTGCTCAGCATCGGCACCGTCATCACGGCGGAGCAGGGGACCCACAAAACGCTGGTAGAGCGATCCCGTGCCGACCTCAGCCATCTCCTCGCTCCTCGCCTTGGGGCTCCCCTGATCCTGACGCGTCACGGCGAAGACGCCAGCGCCCCTCGTCCAGGGGAAGGACCTGCCAATCCCGCCAGCGCCAGGGGCCATCGCGTCCCTCCAGGGTCTTGAGGGGCTTCTCGACCAACTGCGCCAGCTCCATCAGGCTCAACCCGTAGTCGCCCTCGGCCAACCGATCCGCCAACTCCAAGCGGGTCAGCAGCTGCTGCAGGGCCGGAGGGGCCAGATCAAGGGCCGGGGCCGCCTCCACCACCTCCCCGGCCGCCAGCTGGATCGGGTTGCCCTTGGAAAAGGCCACGGCGATGACATCGCAGCGGTCGTTGTCGGGATCACCGCTGTGGCCCTTCACGTAGGTCAGGGGCAAGCCCTGGATCCGGGCGCCATCGAGGGCCTCCCAGAGGTCGCGATTGAGAACAGGGCTACCGGAGGCCGTGCGCCAGCCCTTGCGCTTCCAACCGTTGATCCACTTGCTGAAGCCGTCGATCAGGTACTTGGAGTCCGTGCGGATGCTCAGGTCGGGGTGACGCGGCAGAACCGCCAAGCGCTCCAGCAGGGTCAGCGCCGCCGTCAGCTCCATGCGGTTGTTGGTGGTGTTGGCCTCCGCCCCACCGAATTCCTGAACGCTGCCATCGTCAAAACGCAGCAACGCACCCCAGCCGCCAGGGCCGGGATTTCCGCTACAAGCGCCGTCGCAGGCGGCGGCAACCACCTTGGGCGTATCACTGACCACTGGGCTTGTCCCCCAACATCCGGTACAACACAGCTCTCGTCAGGAGCCCAGGAGACATCCCATGCAGCGAAGCTACCTCCCGTGGGCCGGCCTCGCTCTGCTGAGCGCAGGCCTGGTGGGCAGCCAAGCCGCCGCAGGGGTGTTCCAAAGCCAGCCGCTCGAGCAGGAGCGTCTGGCCGTGCTGGGGCAACCGGTGGGCAACCAGGACTGGAAGCTGCTGGTGCTCGAGCAGCTCAAACCCCAACCGAAGTGCTGGGAAGAACGCCGGGACGGCCTGATTGATCCGGCCCTCAACCGCTTCAACTTCAGCGGAATCTGCAGCCGCTACCTCGACAGCAATGGCTATTCCCTGCGGGTCGGCGAGGACGACGTCTCACCCCGTTATCGCCTGAGGCTCGAGAGCCAAGGGAACACCCTGGTGCTGCTGGCGATGTCCGGCAGCCACCCGACCGAACTCGTCGTGGGGCGTGGGGCGATCCCCCTGCGGGACCGCAGTGGATTTGTCGCCCTCAAGCTGGAGCCGGGCTGGCAGCTCGAACGGCGGATGTACGGCGAGCGCAGCTTGAGCCATGTCTATTTCGCCAACCCCAAACCCCTCGATGGCTTGATCGCCCAGGCGGAACGGCGCCAGGACCGTCCAGCAGCGGTAGCCCTTAGTAGCAGCAGCAACGGCCCCATCGCCCTCCAGGTGATCCCCTACGCCGGCCAGACGCCACGATTCTGATCAGGGACAGTTGAGACAGCGGCCCGAACCGGCGGCCTGGTCTTTTTCTCTGGCGGTAAGGTTTTGGCGTGTGAGGAGTGCGGAACACCACTTCCGGGGTCGAAACGAGGACAGACTCCCAGAAGCGTTCCGGCTCAAAGCCCTGCCTTCGGCGGGGCTTTTTTATTGCTCAGCCGCCGCTACACACAAAAAAGCCGGCCCCCGAAAGGGCCGGCTTCGTTGAAGGAGTGGACTGCCGAAGCAGCCCACGGCGGGATCACTTGAGGGAGACCTTGCCGCCGGCCTCTTCGATGGCCTTCTTCATGGCTTCGGCATCAGCCTTGGCCACGCCTTCCTTGACGTTGCAGGGAGCGCCTTCGACAAGAGCCTTGGCTTCGCCCAGACCCAGGCCGGTGGCCTCGCGGACGGCCTTCAGGACCTTGATCTTGGCAGCCGCGTCGAAGCCCTCGAGGTGGACGTCGAACTCGGTCTTCTCTTCAGCAGCTTCAGCAGCACCGCCAGCGGCGGGGGCAGCCATCACGACGCCAGCGGAAGCGGCGGCGGACACACCGAAGGCCTCTTCGATCTGCTTGACAAGCTCAGAGGCTTCCAGCAGGGAGAGGGACTTCAGCTGCTCGAGGATTTGGTCGGTAGTAGCAGACATGGTTGGGAATCAGCAACAGATCTGTGTAAACAGTCGGATCGGAGAGCTCAGCAGAGCAGGCCTCAGTCGGCCTTGCCCTCGCCATCGGCGTGCTGCTTGAGCGCCCGAGCAAGACCGGAAGGAACTTCGTTGATGCCCACAGCCACCTTGGTGGCCACGGCGTTGATCGCACCTGCGATCTGCGCCATGAGCACCTCCTTGGAGGGCAGATCCCCGATGGCCTTGATTTCGGATTGGGAGAGGAGCTTGCCTTCGAAAAGGCCTCCTTTCGTCTCCGATTTCTTGGTCTCCTTCTGGAAGGTCTGAACGGCCTTCACAGCACCACCCACGTCGCCCTTGACGAGCACGAAGGCGTTGGTGCCGGTGAGGAGGGAATCGAGTTCCGACCAAGCGCTATTGCCATCAATGGCACGGCGCATCAAGGTGTTTTTGGTCACCTTGCAGACACCGTTGCTGGCCTGCAGACGAGTCCGCAGATCAGACATTTCCTTGATGGACAGACCCTTGTAATCAAGGACCAGCGCCATTTCGGCCTCGCCAAGGAGCTGCTTCAGCTCTTCGACGATCTGTTGCTTGTTCTCCAGAGTGCGGCCCATGGTTAAGGATCGGATCAGGGGAACAAGCCGGGAACGCAACCCCAGTACCGGGCGGTACTCGAGGGCTGCGGCTCGCTTCACCCAACCCGAACTCCCGAGGGAGCCCTGGTGAGAAAAACTGTCGCGGACACCTCGGCAGGGTTTAAGGACTCAGGTTCTGCGAGCAGAACAGGAATTCGACCTGCTGTCTTGGGTAGGGCGCGTAACCCTTCTGGCATTAGCCAGAGAAAGAACATACAACAAAGCCCCCGCCGGGGCGGGGGCTTTGCGCAGAGGGACGGGGACGATCAGCCCTCTTGCTTGATGTCCTGCAGTGCAGACACATCCACTTCCACGGAAGGACCCATGGTGGAGGTGATGTACAGGCTCTTCCAGTAGCGACCCTTCGCACCGCTGGGCTTGTTGCGGTCGATGGTCTCCTGCAGCGCCTTCAGGTTGTCCAGCAACTTGGCAGCGTCAAAGCTGGCCTTGCCGAAACGCACGTGGACGATGCCGGTGCGGTCAGCGCGGAACTCCAGTTTGCCGGCCTTGAACTCGCTGATGGCCGAGGCCAGGTCGGTGGTGACGGTGCCGGCCTTGGGGTTCGGCATCAGACCACGGGGGCCGAGGACACGACCGAGCTTGGCGACCTTGGGCATCATGTCCGGGGTCGCGATCAGCAGATCGAACTCCATCTCACCCTTGGAGATGGTTTCGACCAGATCGTCGTCACCAGCCAGATCAGCACCAGCGGCCTTGGCCTCAGCGACCTTTTCACCGCGAGCGATCACAGCGATGCGAATGCTCTGACCGGTGCCGTGGGGCAGGGCCACGGTGGTCCGCAGCTGCTGGTCGGTGTACTTGGGGTCGATGCCGAGGCGAGCGTGGGCTTCGACGGTCTCATCGAACTTGGCGGTGGCGTTGGCCTTCACCAGGTCGACAGCCTCTTGCGGGGCGTAGACGCGTTCTTCAACCTTGCCGACGGCGGCGGAATAGCGCTTGGAGAGTTTGGGCATGTCAGGAATGGGGTGCAGACGAGCTCAGGAGCTCTCCCCCGCTAAGGAACAGAAAGGAATGGATGAGCCGGGATGAACCCGAGACTCAGTCCTTCACAGCCACGCCCATGTTGCGGGCGGTGCCTTCGATGATGCGCATGGCCGACTCAACGCTGGTGCAGTTGAGGTCGGGCAGCTTGGTCTTGGCGATCTCTTCGAGCTGTGCGCGGCTGATGGCCCCGACAGAACCCTTGGAAGAGGTGGCGGCACCCTTGGCGATTCCGGCTGCCTTCACGATCAGCACGGAAGCGGGAGGGGTCTTGGTGATGAAGGTGAAGCTGCGGTCTTCAAAGACCGAGATCTCCACCGGAATCACGTATCCGGCTTTGTCCTGCGTCCGAGCGTTGTACTCCTTGCAGAACGCCATGATGTTGACGCCGTGCTGACCGAGGGCAGGGCCCACCGGCGGCGCGGGGTTTGCTTTGCCGGCGTCGAGCGCCAGCTTGATCACAGCTACAACTTTTTTTGCCATCGTCCTGGCGTCTTGAGCAATCTGCGGATCCGCGACCCTAGGGCAGCGTGTGCGGCGGACTCCGAAAACCGAAGCACCGCCTTAGGCCGCCCTCCGCAGGGAGACGGCCGCACGGGAATCAGCTTTGTTTGCTGATCTGGGAGAACTCGAGTTCCACCGGGGTTTCCCGGCCAAAGATCGAGAGCAGAGCCTTGAGCTTGTTGCGATCGCCCGACACCTCGATGACTTCGCCTTGGAAGTCTTTGAAGGGACCAGCGGTCACCAAGATTTGATCGCCTTCGGTCAGATCGACCTTCACCACAGGCTTCTTCTCGGCAGCCCGCTTGAAGATGCGATCCACCTCCTGACGGCTCAGGGGGCGAGGCTTGATGTGACCACGGACCTTGCCGGTGGCACGGCGATCTTCCGCACCCACGAAGTTGATCACGTTTGGGGTGCTCCGCACCGCCATCATCGTGTCCTCATCGAGGACCATCCGAACCAAGACGTAGCCGGGGAAGACCTTCTCTTCGGTGCTGGTGCGGCTGCCGTCCTTCTTGAGTTTGACCGCGGGGGTCTGGGGGATCTCGATCTCGAGGATGCGGTTGTCCACGCCGAGGGTGACGGCCCGCTGCTCGAGGGTGGCCTTGACTTTTTTCTCGCAGCTGGAGGCCACCTGAACGGCGTACCAGCGGGCAATCAGAGCCCGGCCTTCCGAGTCAGCGGCGGGAGCTGCGGGTTCGGCGTCGGCAGCCAGATCCGCCGCGGCGAATTCTTCAGTGGTCAAGTCGACGTCGGACACGGGCAAAGGAAGGAGAGGGCGAAAGATTCAGCGGGTCAGCGGAACACCTGGGAGCTTCCCCAGCTGTAGAAGCGATCGACGGCAGCGATCGCAAAAGCCGAAATGGTGACCATCAAGATCACCGCGACTGATTCACCAAACAGCTGCTGACGGCTCGGCCAGACCACCTTGCGCAATTCAGCGACGGTGTCTGCCACGAAGCCGGTCTTCACCGGTTCGGTGGCGGCGGCCTCGTCGGACTTGACTTGTGGTTCGGTCTGGGATTCCACGGATGAAGATTCCACAGGGGAAATCAGGGCCAAGCCTCATGGGCAGAGCATGAAGCCTGCTGAGCCTTCAGCGGGCCGCGCGGCGTGTTGAGCCCACGCGCCGGCAAACAAACACACTAACGGATGTCCTATTCAGGGCCTGAGATGGGTTTGAAGCAGAGGGCCTGCTCGCCTTCGCCCAGGCTGACCTGAACGGCCGCCGCACCCAGGAAGCGCTCCTCGAGCAACTCGGTGGCCAAGGGGTTCTCGATCTGGCGCCGCAGCAACCGGCGCAGGGGCCGCGCTCCGTATTCGGGCTCGTAGCCCTGCTCCGCCAGCCAGGCCACGACCGGCTCGTCCACCTGAAGCGCCAGTCCCTGCTCTTGGAGCAACTGCGCCAACTCGAGCACCTGCAGGCGCACGATCCGTTGCAGGTCGGCCGGCCCCAAGGGCTGGAAGCGGATCACCTCATCGATGCGGTTGAGGAATTCCGGCCGGAACTGGCTGGCCAGGGCTCGCTCCACCTGCTCCTCGAGCGCCGAGGCGTCGGCCTGGCCGCGGGCGGCATCCAAGATCGCTCGACTGGCCAGGTTGCTGGTCATCACCACCACGGTGTGGCGGAAGTCGACCGTGCGGCCCTGGGAATCGGTCAGACGTCCGTCATCAAGGACCTGCAGCAGGACGTTGAAGACATCGGGGTGGGCCTTCTCCACCTCATCAAGGAGCAACACGGCATAGGGACGCCGGCGGACGGCTTCGGTGAGCTGACCGCCCTCCTCGTAGCCGACATAACCCGGAGGAGCCCCGAGCAGGCGGGCCACGGCATTGCGCTCCATGAACTCGCTCATGTCCAGGCGCACCAAGGCCTCTTCCTCATCGAAGAGGGACGCCGCCAGGGCCTTGGCCAGTTCGGTCTTGCCCACACCGGTGGGACCGAGGAAGAGGAACGAGCCCACGGGACGGCGCGGATCCTTCATGCCCGCACGGGCGCGGCGAATCGCCGCGGCCACGGCACCGACGGGCTCCCCTTGTCCGATCACCCGCTGGGCCAGGCGCTGCTCAAGCTCCAGCAGCTTCTGGCGCTCACCCGCCAGCAGGCGCTGAACGGGAATCCCGGTCCAGCGGGCCACCACATCAGCGATGTCCCCCTCTTCCACCTGTTCCCGCAGCAGGGACTGCCCGCTCTGCTGACTGGCCTGGAGTTGCTCCTCCAACTCATGACGGCGCTGCTGAACGCCGTGGAGCTGGTCGTACTGGAGCCGGGCGGCCTCTTCGAGGTCACCATCGCGTTCGGCCTCGGCGATCTGCAGGCGCAGGGCCTCGTCATCGGCCAGGAGCTGGCGCAGCTCCGCCAACTGCTCCCGCTCGGCGGACCAGCGCTCCTGCAGGCCCTGCAGGGTCTCGCTGACCTGCCGGCGCTGCTGCTGCAGCGCCACCCGTTCGGCCTCTGGGGCGCTCTCCGCCGAAAGCAGGGCCAACTCAACGCGGCGTAGATCGCTCTCGGCCTCCTCCACCAGACGCGGCTTGGAGGTGACCTCCATCCGCAGCTGGGCAGCGGCCTCATCGATCAGGTCGATGGCTGAATCCGGCAGGCAGCGATCGGAGATGTAGCGATCGGCAAGCCGAGCCGAGGCCACGACAGCGCCATCGGTGATGGCCACCCCGTGGTGCAACTCGTAGCGCTCCTTCAGGCCCCGCAGGATCAGGGTGCTCTCCTCAAGGCTGGGCTCCTTGATCAGGACCTGCTGGAAGCGCCGGTTCAGGGCGGGATCCTTCTCAACGGTGCGGCTGTACTCCTCCGGGGTGGTGGCACCGATGCAACGCAGGTCGCCCCGGGCCAAGGCCGGCTTGAGGATGCTGCCGGCGTCGCTGTTGGAGCGCTCCGGGCCCACCACGTTGTGGAGCTCGTCGATGAACAGGATCACGCCGCCCGCCTCAGCGCCTTCGGCGTCCCGCACCTCCTTGAGCACGCTGCGCAGGCGCTCCTCGAATTGGCCGCGGAACTTGGCGCCAGCGATCAGGGCGCCCAGGTCCAGGGAGACCAGCCGCTGGCCCTTAAGGGCATCCGGCACTTCGCCGGCGACGATCCGCTGGGCCAGCAGCTCAGCGATGGCGGTCTTGCCCACGCCCGGCTCGCCGATCAAGACCGGGTTGTTCTTGCCGCGGCGCGACAGCACCTGCATCAGACGCCGGATTTCGGTGTCGCGACCAATGACTGGATCCAAGTCACCCGCCCGGGCGGCGGCGGTGAGATCCCGTCCGAACTGCTCGAGGGCCGTGGGCTCCTGCTCAAGCTTCAGGCCGTTCTCATCAGTGGGGGCGGGCTCGACGACTGTCCTACTGGGCGCTGGACGCGCCGGAGCAGGCGGCTCAACGACCGCTTGCGGCGGGGGACTGCTGGCTGCGGGCGCAGGCCTGGGAACGGAGCGACGCAGGTCCTCCTGGGTCAACCCCTGCTGTTGCAACAGGGCACCGGCAATGCGGCGATCGTCCAGCAGGGCCGCCAACAGATGGGGGACATCAATGAAGCGCGAACCCCACTGGCCCCGCTGGCGATCGGCCTCCTCCAGAAGCAGTTCCAGGTCCTCGCCGACGAACAGGTCCCTGGCACTGCTGGTGGGCTGATCCGCGCAGAAGTCATCCAGCTGATCCAGCAGACGCGAGGCATCGAGGGGCAGGGGATCCACCCAGGCGGCGTAGCGCTCGTCATTCAGCAGCACCTGCAGCAGGTGCTCCACGTTCATCTCGCCGTGGCGCCAGCGGCGGGCCTGCTCCTGGCTGGCCAGCAGGAGGTCCCAGCCGGCATCGCTGAAGCGATCAGGAACCGTGGTGAGGCTGGCGGGGCCAGCGGCGTAGGAATCAGGCCGCATGGGCGCGAGAGCTCATCTCAATCAGTTCAACCTTGTAGCCGTCGGGGTCCTCGACGAAGGCAATGACGGTGGTGCCGTTCTTCATCGGGCCCGGTTCGCGCACGACCTTTCCCCCCTTGGCGCGGATCTGGTCGCAGACGCCAACGATGTCGTCCACACCCAGGGCGATGTGGCCATAGCCGCTACCGATGTCGTAGCTGCTGGTGTCCCAGTTGTGGGTGAGCTCCAGCACGGTGTGGTCGCTCTCGTCTCCGTAGCCCACAAAAGCCAGGGTGAAACGCCCCCCGGGATAGTCCTTCCGGCGCAACAGCCGCATCCCAAGAATGTCGGTGTAGAACGCGATCGAGCGCTCCAGGTCGCCGACCCGCAGCATGGTGTGGAGAAGGCGCATCCGGACTGTTCTTGACGGCCGCATTCTGACCAAAGTCAGCGGATTGGTGCCAACGGTCACCAAGGCCCCCGGCAGGGCGACCCATAAGATCCCTGCAAGGACTCATGTTGTGCGTTAGGCCGCTGTGATCGACACCCTCGACCTCGTCATCGACACCATCGTGGCCCGGGAGGTTCTCGATTCCCGTGGCACACCGACCGTGGAAGCCGAGGTGATGCTGGAGGGCGGAGCCAGTGGCCGCGCCATCGTTCCCAGCGGCGCCAGCACCGGTGCCCACGAAGCCTGTGAACTGCGGGACGGCGGCAGCCGCTACTGCGGCAAGGGTGTGCTGCAGGCCGTCAGCAACGTTGAAGAAAAAATCGCTCCGGCCCTCTGCGGCCTGAGTGCCCTGGACCAGGGCACCGTTGATGCCGCGATGCTCGAGCTCGACGGCAGCGACAACAAGAGCGCCCTGGGCGCCAACGCAATCCTGGCGGTGAGCCTGGCCAGCGCCCGCGCCGCCGCCAATGGCGTTGGCCTGCCCCTCTACCGCTATCTGGGCGGCCCGATGGCCAACCTGCTGCCGGTGCCGTTGATGAACGTGATCAACGGTGGCGCCCATGCCGCCAACAGCCTGGACTTCCAGGAATTCATGCTGGTGCCCCACGGCGCTCCCACCTTCCGCGAGGCACTGCGGATGGGCACCGAGGTGTTCCACACCCTCAAGGGTCTGCTGAAGGACAAGGGCCTGAGCACCGCCGTCGGCGACGAGGGCGGCTTTGCCCCTGACCTGGGCAACATCGAAGCCGGCGACATGCTGGTTCAGGCGATCGAAAAGGCTGGCTACCGCCCTGGCGATCAGATCTCCCTGGCCCTGGACGTGGCCAGCACCGAGTTCTTCAAGGACGGCCGCTACGCCTTCGACGGCGGCAGCTACACCAGCGCCGAGATGGTCGACCAGCTGGCCGCTCTGGTGAACCGCTTCCCCATCACCTCGATCGAGGACGGCGTTGCCGAAGACGACTGGGAGGGCTGGGCCCTGCTGACCGAGAAGCTCGGCAAGACCGTCCAACTCGTCGGCGATGACCTGTTCGTGACCAACAGTGCCCGCCTGCAGCGCGGCATCGACCTGGGCGTGGCCAACTCGATCCTGATCAAGGTCAACCAGATCGGCACCCTGACCGAGACCCTGCAGGCGATCGATCTGGCGGGCCGTGCCGGCTACACCAGCGTGATCTCCCACCGCTCCGGCGAGACCGAGGACACCACCATCGCCGACCTGGCCGTGGCCACCCGCGCCGGCCAGATCAAGACCGGCTCCCTCAGCCGCAGTGAGCGCGTGGCCAAGTACAACCAGCTGCTGCGCATCGAAGACGAACTGGGCAGCCAGGCCGTCTACGCCGGCGCAGAAGACCGCGGCCCCCGCGGCAAGGCCTGAGGCCAACTGGAGCCAGGCTCCAACCGAACCAAGATCCCGGGACCTGGATCAGCCAGCCCGGGATTTTTTTATGGGCGGCGCTTAGGAATTGCCGAGCTTGTCGATGCGGGCGTCGCGCTTCAGGCGGGCCTGCAGCTTCAACCAGCTGAGACCCACCGGAACCCCGGCCACAACCGGAATGATCGTCAGCAGCGGCCGGGCGCTGGAGGCGAGCAGGGCCGCAGCGACGGCAAAGGCACCCAGCAGGACCGACTGTCCAGCGCTCTGCTGGCTGAGGGCCAACCGACGCAGCAGACGGTCGGTCTCGCCGGCACGGATCTGAACCTGGAGATCGCCCTGTTCAATGCGGCTGAGGCTGTCCTCCAGGCGTTGGGGCAGACCGAGGGCACGGCTGCCCACCTCCACCGCCTGGCGACCCAACTGGTTGAAGAGATCGTTGGGGCCGTTGCCGCTGGCGGTCATGAGGGGAAGCAGATAGGGGCGGGCGATGGCGACGAGGCTAAAGCTGGGATCCAAGCTGCGGCCGACCCCCTCAAAGGTGGAGAGGGCCCGCATCACAAAGATCAGCTCCGGGGGCAGACGGAAGGGCTGCCCATAGACCAACTCGTAGAGGTCGCCGGAGAGTTTGTCGAGGATGTTGGCGGAGAAGGGAGGGGTCAGGGCCTCCGCGAGCATCACCCGCACGAGGCGACGGACCGGACCGGGATCGATGTCAGGGGCGATCACCCCAGCGGCTTGCAGCTCACGCACCAAGCCCGAGGCATCGCGTGCCGCCGCCGCCGTGACCATCCGCCCCAGGCGACTGCGCAGGCGCTGAGACAAGGTCCCGACCATGCCGAAGTCGTAGTAGATGAGGGCCCCATCACGGGCTACGGCCAAGTTGCCGGGATGGGGATCGGCGTGGAAGAAGCCGAAGCGCACCAGCTGCTGCAGGTAACTGGCAGCACCTTTCTCGGCGACCGCCGAAGGGTCGATGCCAGCCTCGATTAGGGCCTGGCGGTCGTTGATCTTGATCCCGGGGACGTAGTCGAGGCAGAGCACCCGCCGGGTGGTGAGTTCCCAGACCACCGCTGGGATGCGAATGCCCGGATCATCGAGAAACTGCTGCCGGAAGCGGGCGGCGTGCTCGGCCTCCAGGCGGAAGTCGAGCTCACGCAGGAGCACACGACGACATTCCTGAGCGATGGAGACCCAATCGCGTCCAACGCCCCACTGGGGATGGCGCTGCAGCACCGCCGCGACCTGTTGCATGACCTCGAGGTCGAGGCGGAACAGACGCTCCAGCCCGGGGCGTTGGATCTTGAAGACCACCTGCCGGCCACTGCGAAGGCTGGCGCGATGGACCTGGGCCAGGCTGGCGGCCCCGAGGGGTTGCTCCTCGATATCAATGATCTCGGCGCAGCGCTCCCCCAGCTCCTGCTCCAGCAGCGACTGGGCCGTGTCGAAGGAGAAGGCCGGGACACTGTCTTGCAACCGGGAGAGTTCTTCAACCCAGCTGGCGGGCAGCACATCCGGCCTGGCCGAAAGGAGCTGACCGAGCTTGATGAAGGCTGAGCCCAGCTCCAGCAACTGGGCCGTGAGCCAACGGGCACGACGCTTCTGGCGACGCTCCTGCCCCTCCTCACTGACGCCCCCTGGATAGCTCCAGGACTGGGCATCCCACCAGAGGAAGGCCAACAACTGCAGAACGGCACCCCAGATCCGTAGGGAGCGAAGGGCGCTCGCCAGGGCCGGGCCAAGGCGACGCATCAAGCGGGCTCCTCGAGGCGGCGGGCAAGCCGCGTGACCTGGGCGCGCAGCTGATCAATCTGCGTCTGGGGATCTGCCGCTGGTGAAGACGAAGCCATCGGGGACTCCGCTGCCGGCACCTCCTGATCTCCGTGCTCCAGCCGCTGGGCTTCGAGCTCCACCTCTTCTTTAAACAGGTCCCATTCCTGACGCAATCGCTCGGGGGCGTCCTGGGCCAGGACCGCCAGACCAGCTGCGGCGTCCGCCAAACCACTTCCCAGGCGGGCGCTCAGACGATTGAGGGCCGCCTGCACCAGGGTCTGAGGCTCACTCATGGCCGGCCGCTTGAGAGTCACCCAAATCGTGGCAGATCAGAGCTACTGAAGGGGGGGCAAATCCAAGAGGGGAACCGATTGCTGCGGAGCCGGTGCTGCAGGCTGCGGACGCGGTGCAGGCGCCTGGACCTGAGGTTTGGGCTTCGGCGTGGGCTTGGGTTTAGGCGCCTCAACGACAGGCTTGGGCTCCGGCGCTGCGGGCTCTTCAGTTGGAGCCACTGGTTT
>NZ_JAFMKL010000030.1:0-16930 GCF_017852955.1 Vulcanococcus sp. DEBay_Sum22DG08_74 | reverse complement strand
ATTGGCGGGCGCGGTAGATGTCGGCGTTCTGGTTGAACACCACCTGCACCATCGAGAGGCCGGGTTTGGAGGAGGAGCGAACCGTCTCCACGCCGGCAATACCGTTCACGGCCGATTCAATTGGCAGCGTGATCCGCGTTTCCACTTCCTCTGGTGAGAGCCCAGCGGCACTGGTTTGAACGTCCACCTGCGGCGGGGCAAAAGGCGGAAATACATCCAATGGCATCTGGCTCACGGCCAGCAGCCCCCAGAGGCTGATGGCGATCGCTGCGGCAACGATCAGCCAGCGGCGTGCGATCGAAAACCGCAGCGTTGCGTTGAGCAACCGCTCAAGCATCCGTCTTCCTGCGGCGGGTCAGCCAGATGGCACCAGAGGCGAGCACCACAGCAGCGCCAGCTGCTAGGGCCGGGACGGGCAGAGCGGACTCGCTCGCCATTGTGCGCTCCTGTTGCGGAGCGGGTTTGTTGTCTGCTGCCGGCTCAGCCTGTTGTGTCTTTTTCGATTCCGCGTAGAGCGAGAGGGCGCCGGAGATCACGACCTCGTCGGTGGGATCAAGGCCCTCGCTGATCACAACCCGGTCGCCCTGCCTGCCCCCCGTCACCACGAGCACGGGGTCGTAGGTGGTCTGGGTCTGCACGAACAGCAGTGGCTTGCCGTTGGCGTCGACCAGGGCGGTGGAGGGAACCGACAGCCCATCCGGCCCGTCTTCCGGCGTCGCCGTGGCCACCCCCAGCAAGGCATCGGTGTCGGCGTTGCGGCGCACCTGCCGCGCCTCGCCCTGCTGTTGAAATTCATCGCCATGGCCCACATGCGCCAGGGCCAGGGGCGTGGCGATGGGCGCTGCGAGTAAGGCTGTGGCAGCAAGGCTGGCGCTGGCCGCCAGCTGCAGGATTCGGGGAAGCAAAGGCCTGGGGAAGCACTGGATAGGCGGAAGTTGGCACAACCGGGATGAAAAACAGATGAAATCCACTGCCCTCACTAAGATCTGTGCCCTGTTGATCCGCCACGCCGATGCCCATGCGGATCCTGTTGGTGGAGGACGAGATGGATCTAGCGCGATCCATCCAGGCAGTCCTGGAGGGCCAGGGCCATGTGGTGGATCACTGCGTCAGCGGTCAGGACGGCTGGGTGCTTCTGGGGAGTGATCAGGCCCACTACGACCTGGGAATTCTTGATTGGATGCTCCCGGAGCTCAGCGGCCTCGATCTGTGCAGGCGAACGCGATCGCGGGGCCTGGCGCTACCGCTCTTGCTGCTCACGGCCCGTAACGAAACAGCCGACCGGGTTGAGGGCCTGGATGCCGGCGCGGACGACTATCTGAGCAAGCCCTTCGCGATGGAGGAGCTGCTCGCACGGGTACGGGCGTTGCAGCGGCGACAGCCCAGCTATCGGGCGCCGCTCCTGGAAGCCGGTTGCTTCCGGCTGGATCTCGCCGCGGGGCAGTTGCTCGTGGCAACAGCCGCAGCTGAGGTTTGCATTGAGCTCTCCACGAAAGAGCAGCAACTGATGAGCTATTTCCTGGAACACCCCGGTGAGGTGATTTCCGGCTCACGCTTGCGCAACCAACTGTGGAATCTGCAGCAGGATCCCATCAGCAATGTTGTTGCCGCCCAGGTGCGATTGCTGCGGCGCAAGCTTGCTTCTCATGGGCTTGCTTCTCCGATTGAAACCATACCGAGTAAGGGGTATCGGCTGAACCCGCATGCTGCGGTGTTGCTGTGATGACCATCCAAACGCCAGCGCATCGCCTGTTATTTCAAGCTCGATTGAGACTGGCGGGACTCTCCTTGCTGGTGATGGGTGCACTCCTTTACGGCGCGGGGTTCGCGATGGGACGGCTGTTGCTGCAGAGCCAGGACAGCGCCATCCGGCGTGAACTGCAAGCTCTTGCCGGCACCCTGCACGACAGTCTCAAGCCTGTCCTGCTGCCGCAGGCGGCCCGGCCCACGCCCGCACTTGTTTCGGTTCTACCGGGCCTCTGTATTGCAGGAGAGCCTTGCAAGGCACCGGATTCATTGGTTGAACGCCATGCCATCAGTGCCACCGATTCCGACCGCTACAAGCTGCGTGTTCTCGATCCCAACGGTGCTCTGCTGGCCAGCTCCCCCGGGGCTCCGATCCTGCTCCCGCCAGCGGCTGATCAAGGTTGGCAGCTCACGCAAGAACCCGCTGGCCGGCGCTGGCTCACCTACTCCATTCATCTGCATCACTCCAACAGCAACAGAGAACCCGTCTGGGGATTCCTTCAGATTTCACACAGCCTGAACGATCTGGACCGGGAAGCACAACAGCTGGTGTGGTTGGGACATGCTGTCTTCCTCGTTGCGCTGCTGGCCATGGGCGCTGCCAGCTGGTGGCTGGCTGGATTGGCGATGGCACCATTACTGGAGGCCTATCAGCGACAGGAGCAGTTCAGCGCCGATGTGGCCCACGAATTACGCACCCCGCTGGCCAACTTGATGGCAGTGGTGGAGACAGGACGCTGGGATCGGGTGCTGGCCCAGGGCCGGCGCCTGCAGAACCTGATCGGCGACCTGTTGTTGCTCGCCAGCCTTGAACGACCCTGCGAGCGGGAGCCGGCAACGGTGTGTGATCTCGCCGAGATCACGGCCGATGTGATGGAGGATTTTTCAGAGACAGCTGCGGCTGCTCAGGTGAGCCTGATTCACACGTCATGGATGTCCAGTGCCAAGGTGCTTGGGGCGGAGACAGAACTCAGCCGGCTTGTGATCAATCTGCTGAGCAACGCGATGCAGCACAGCCCAGCAGGTGGCGCGATCGACGTCTCCCTGAAGCACCAGGGTCGCCATTTCCAGCTTTCAATCACCGACAACGGACCTGGCATCGCTGAGGAGATGCAGGGCCGAATCTTTGATCGCTTCACGCGACTGGATCCGTCTCGCTCACGCCTCCAGGGTGGCAGTGGGCTGGGGCTGGCCATCGCGCAAGCCATCGCCGTCCGCCATCGCGCAGCAATCCAGGTGCACTCCAGGACTGGATGCGGCAGCTGCTTCTCCCTGGAGATTCCGGCGGCTGAGCCACCCCATTGACTCTCCACCGACTGGAGTGTTTACGGTGGAAGCAGTCGCCGTCCTCCTGTGCCTCTGTTGATGCCTCCAGTCGCCGCCATACCTGTGCCTGCGGTGGTTTCCGCCTATCGCTCCCCAAGCTGTGGCTGCTGCAAAGGCTGGCTGGACCACCTCAGGCAAGCCGGCTTCACAGTGAAGGACTACGTGACGAGCAACCTTGCGAGCATCAAGCAGCGCTACGGCGTTCCACCTCAGCTGCAGTCCTGTCACACCGCCCGGATTGGGGGTTACACGGTTGAGGGTCATATTCCAGTGTCGGCGATTCAGCGGCTGCTGAAGGAACGCCCACAGGTGGCCGGAATTGCCGTACCCGGTATGCCGCTCGGTTCGCCCGGCATGGAATCACCGTTCAAGACAGAGAGCTACACGGTGTTCACCTTCACCGAATCCGGCCGGACCCAAGCCTTCCAGACGGTGGAGGGTGATGGCTAAGCCGGAACTCAGCGCTGTGCGTCTCTACAGGATGGAGACGCCCGAGCATGCCTGTCCGTGGGGGCAGCGCGCGCTTCAGCTCCTGCGCGCCCAGGGGATTCCGTTTGAGGATCATCCTCTGCGCAGCCAGGCGGAGGTGGAAGCCTTCAAGCATGCCCACGGTGTGACCACCACGCCGCAGGTGTTTGCCGGCGCGGAGCGCATTGGGGGCTACACCGAGCTGGCGAAACGGCTTGGTGTCACCGCGGAAACAGCAGAGGTGTCCTACGCACCAGTGATCGCTGTGTTCCTGAGCGCTCTGTTGATCAACCTGGCATTAGGGGGCGAAATCCGGGGCTACATGGGCCTGGCGATCTGCCTGTTGGCGATGCTCAAGCTGATGGATATTGCGGCATTCGCTGCAAGCTTCCGCAAATATGACCTGCTCACGCAGCGTTGGCAGGCCTGGGGAAAACTGTATCCCGCTGTTGAGCTATTGGTGGGACTTGGGATGCTGCAATCGGCCGAGAGTATGGGCCTTGAAGCTGTGATTGGCGTGACAGCAGTGCTTCTCGGTGTGATGGGCATGGTCTCCGTCGGCAAAGCCGTGTTCGTCGATCACCTGGCACTGAACTGTGCCTGCGTGGGCGGCAACTCCCGCACACCGCTGGGGGTGGTGAGCTTCGCTGAGAATCTGATCATGGGGCTGATGGGTTTGGCGATGTTGATTCAGCCAGTGATGGCTCTTGCTTCTGGGGGTGCGTTGTGATCAGCCGGCGCTCCTTTCTCGCCCTGGCAGCCGGTGGCACTGCAGCAGCCTCAGTCGCGGCTCTGCGCCATGGCTGCCATGGCTGGGCCGCAGATCCACGGAGGAGCATCAACGCGGCGGCGACGTCGCCAGTGCGCTCTCAAGCTGGCCTGCTGGAGCTGGATCTGGTAGCGCAGGAAACGTCCATCAGCATCCCTGGCACATCAGGACGGGCACTCACCTACAACGGCTTACTCCCTGGCCCCCAGCTTGAACTGCAGCCTGGTGATGCGGTGCGGATCCAGCTGCACAACCGCCTGACTCAGCCAACGAATCTGCACTACCACGGCCTGCACATTCCACCCAGCGGAGCAGCCGACAATGTGTTCCTGAGGGTTGCTCCTGGCCAGCGACAGAGCTACAGCTTCTCCTTGCCGGACAATCACCCGGCGGGCCTCTTCTACTACCACCCCCATCACCATGGAACGGTGGCTGACCAGGTGTTTGGTGGCCTGGGTGGTGCGCTGCTGGTGAGAGGCGATCTCGATCGCATCCCTGAAGTGCAGGCGGCCCAGGAAGAAGTGCTTGTGCTCAAGGATCTTCCAGCCGCCAACCAGCGCTCCGGTTCTGGTGTGATGCTTGGCCGAGAAGGCTCGATTCTGAGCGTGAACGGCCAGGTGAAGCCCGAGCTGCAGGTTGCAGCCGGCGGCTTGCTGCGCCTACGCCTTCTCAACGCCTCCAATGCCCGCTTCTGGCGACTGGCGCTGGAGGGTCACACCATGCATCTGATTGCCACTGATGGTGGTGCACTGGAGCAACCACTGCCGTTGCAGGAGTTGCTGCTGGTGCCCGGCGAGCGTGCCGATGTGTTGGTGCAGGTGGCTCCCGAAGGTGGTCGGTTTCGCTTGAACAACCTCCCCTACAGGCGCCTGGGGCGCCCAATGATGGGCGGCATGGGTATGGGCATGGGTATGGGCATGGGTATGGGTATGGGCATGGGGAGAGCGGTGTCTGGCCAGGAACAAGCTGATGTCATCGCAACGGTGAGCACCAATGGCGTTGTAGCGCCGCAGCCTCTGCCGCAGCAGCTCTTAGCGGTGGAGGAGCTCCCCAGCCCGCTGCGTACGCGCCGATTTGTGATGAATCACGGCATGGCACCAGGCATGGGCATGGCCTTTTTGATCAACGGCCAGAGCTACAACCATGGGCGCATTGACACGCGCGTGCAATTGGGAGACACAGAGGACTGGGAGCTGCTGAACACAGGCGTGATGGATCACCCCTTCCATCTGCATGTGAATCCGATGCAGGTGATCAGCCGCAATGGCAGGCCTGAGCCCTACCGGGCCTGGCGGGATGTGGTGCTGGTGCGCCCTGGCGAAACCGTGCGCGTGCGCACCCGCTTCAGCGACTTTGCTGGCAAGAGCGTGTATCACTGCCACATCCTCGATCACGAGGAGCTCGGCATGATGGGCAACATCTTGATCGAAGCCTGAGCACTGCGCTGATCGCGCAACGCATCAACGGCCGCCGCAGCGCTCCCAGGTGTTCAGCATCGTGTTGAGTTCGGCTTCCAGGCTCTGTAGTTCGTGGACGCGCTGCTGAATCTCGGTGAGCTTGCCGCGGATCGTGGCCTGGAGATCGTTGCAGGTGCAATTCCCGGATCGCCGTGCACCCAGCACAGTGCCAACCGTCGCCAGCGGTAGATCCATGGCCCGCAGACGGCGGATCAAGGCCAGCTCGGCAAACACCGAGTCGTCGAACAGGCGGTAGCGCCCATCAGAGCGCGCCACCGGCTGGAGCAGGCCCTGGTCGCAGTAGAAGCGGATCGTTTTCACCGAAACGCCACTGCGCTCCGCCACCGCACCGATCTTGAGCAACGCATCCGAAGCCGTCACGGGGATTGACTCTCCTGTAAGGGGAGACCAGACACTATCTGGACTCGTGCTGTCCGACTTGCGTCGCCTTCTTCCTCTGGTTGCCTTTGCCTCCCTCTGGCTACCGGCCGTGTCCGTGGCACAGCCGGCGATGGATCACTCAGGTCACGATCACAACCACGACCACCATCAACGGCAACCGAGCCAACAGCCGCACCATGGGCATGACCATTCGGTGGGCCCTGCAGGCAGCACCTACGACCTGCGCTGGATCGACGCCATGGTGCAGCACCACATCGGTGCGCTGCGCATGAGTGAATTCGTATTCAACATTGGTTCACCGGGCGTGGGAGCCCTGGCCAACGGCATCTGGAATGAGCAGAGCAATGAGATCAAGGCGATGGGGCAGTGGCGCAAAGCCTGGTATCCCCAGGCTCCGGTGTATCCAGTGATGCTGCCTCCCGGTGGCAATCCCAACAGCCTGGAAGCCCTGCGGCGGATGAGCGCCGCACAGATCACGGCGATGCAGATGAGCGGATCGGCCCCCAGCCCTGAAACCCGGGTGAACTGGTTTCTTGAGGGCATGATTCAGCACCACGGCGGTGCACTGGAGATGGCGCACGACGCCCTGGATAAATCCACCAACCCCACAATCCTGCGGCTGGCGCGCCAGATCATCGTGACCCAGCGCCGCGAAATCATCGAGCTGCGCCGCATGCTTCGGCGTGACGGTCTCAACAAACCGGCTTACTACAAGTACGACGCTCTGTTTTCACTGTGATCAGCCCAGTCCCCCAGCGCTGCACCATTGTCACAGTGCTGCTCAGCGCCACACTGCTACTTCCTCAAGCCAGCTGGGCCCACTCCAAGGGGCTCTACTCGACCCGATCCGAGACCGAGCAACGGGCCAAGCAGCTCGGCTGTGATGGGGTGCACGACAACAACGGCCGCTGGATGCCCTGCAGCAACGAAGCGATGCTGCACAAGGAACTGCGCGAGGAGTGACGCCCATGCCCCGCTCTCTGCAACACCGGGCTCGGCGGTTGCATCGACTGCTCGTTCCACTGGCAGCGGCACCGCTGTTGCTCACGGCCGCCAGCGGCTCGCTTTACAGCCTCCTGCTGGAGCAGGGCGTGGATGCCTTCTGGCTACTCAAGATTCACACCGGACGCTTCGGACCGTTGAATCTGCAGCCGTACTACTCGATTCTGCTCGGCATCTTCACTCTGGTGGTGATCCTCTCCGGGCTGAGTCTCTGGTTCTCAAGGCCGAGGCGAGCCTGAACCACCGAGATTGCCAACCCAACGGCAGCTCTACAACATCAACCGTTCTGTTCTCCCGGCTCGGGATTCACCAGTGCGAGGCGACAGCCCGGGAAGAGCTCCTGGCCGTTTCCCAGTGCTTCCTCGCGGCTGTCGGCCTCGATCCGCACGGTGGTGGTGCCATCGGCGGAGTCGATCAGCAGTTCGTAGAGCAGTCCCATGGCAGCCGTATCCACTGGGGGCGTTATAGAAACTCTGCTGCTTCTTGTCGCCCTGAGGAGGGGCATCTACAGCAAAAAGCCCCGAGCCATAGCCCAGGGCGGAGGAGAGCCAGAGGTCTGCTGTCAGGCGTCAACCCCTGCCGGCTCTGATGTCCCAGAATGCCGCGCCGACGCTGTAGCTGGCGATCCCGATTTGCTGTTCGTAGCTCTGGCGTGCCTTGAGCTGGCACTCGATCTCTTTGCAGCCGATCGAATAGCTCCATTGCTTACGGCCGGCGCGGCGGTTGAGCACCAGATCGGGAGTGATCTGATAGCCCTGGCCGTCTTTGCCGGCCGGCAGATGGGAGCGCAGATCACCGCGCAGGTGCGCCAGGCGCAGTTGTTCATTCAGTTCTTTCTGCTCGTGAGCCAAGAGCTCCTGCTGGTGCTTCACCTCAAGCAGGCGGGAGACACAGGTGGTGATGGACTCGGCGGAGAAGCGAGGGTCCTCCACTCCAGCTTCGGCTGGGAGGACACCAGCTGCTGCCAGGAGTACGAGAGCCTCAGCTGAGCCGGGGCTGGGTTCACCAAGGACAGGGGCGGTCAAGGTTGCAGTCATAGATCTCTCTGTGGTGTGTTCAGCGGACGATGGTCTGGATCTGATGGAGGGCTTCGATCAGTTCTGAGCGGCGCAGGAGTTCGATCGGCGCCGGCAGCGAGCTGCGATCGATCGGATAGCTGCGCAGCAGTGAACGCAGTTCAACGACCGACAACTCATCCCAAAGGCCGTTGCCGCGGGGAGCTGGCACCGCCACCGGAGCCACCGCCGCAGTGGGCTGGTTGAGTTGGCTCAACAGCTGCGTCAGGCCCGTGATCGTCTGGAGCAGCGTGCGCTGGAGATCGAGTTGCTCAGGTTGCTGGCGGCAGGAGCAGCCGTGGGTGGAGATGGGATGCGACATCAGACGACGACCTGATAGACGACAGAGGGGGTGTGGAGCTTGCGCTCGCTCTTGGGGCAGTAGGCCTCCCATTCGGCAGCGAAGGGATAGGGCTCAATGCCGGACACGTCCTGCAGGTCGACCTTCATCCCGTCGATGGTTCCGGGTGTCACCACATGGACGTTCTGGGCGGCCTTGCTGCAGAAGTTCAGACCTGCTTCTGAGTAGGCGTTGCTGCCCACCAGGGAGGCGTTGCGGGCGTGGTAGTCGCCGATCGCGCTGGCGTGCAGGTGACCAAAGAGGGTGAAGTCCACCGTGATGCCCTGGGCGGCGTACTTGCCGGTGATCTCTTGAACCGACTTCTGCACGTTCGCGCCGATCTGGTGGCCGTGCAGGCAGAGGAAGGTGCGGCCCAGGACCTCAAAGAGCAGTTCATTGGACCGGAAGCCCTTGAACGCAATGCCATCGGCGCCGGCAAAGCCGCGCTTGAGGATCTCGTAGATCATCAGGTCGTAGCTATCGCTGGCAAGTTCATCGCTCCAGCCGAGCTCTTTGTTCACGCGGCTTTCATTGCCGGTGATGCCATACACCTCGATCTCGAATTGCTCGCGCAGGTCGAGCACAAAGGCCCGCAGGATATCCACCGCACAAAGGGTGGCTTTGGAGCGATTCGTGGCATTGCTCAGCAGTTCATCCAGGCGACGATCGCTGTTGAGGAAATCGCCAAGACAGGCGATCACAACCTTGCGGGCGCCGTAGCTCTTGCCCAGTTGTTTGACGCGGCTGGCCAGCTTGGCGAGGCGCTGTGCGGCAATCGAGAAGTCATAGCGATTGGAGGGGAGATCAACCCGCTCGTTGAAGTGCAGATCGCTGAGCTGCACGATCAGGACCGCATCGCGGGACTCCGGAATGCTCCGCAGGGTGAGACCGCGGCTAAAGCTCTGTTCCTCAAGCCGGGCACAGAGCTCCCGTGCGTAGGCCGTCACTGCGTTCTCAACGCGGGCGTGTTCACGGAAGGCCTTGCGCTCAATCCGGTTGGTATCGGCCTGAGCCTGGCGGGCCTTGGCAAGGCGCACGTTGAACTGCAGCAGTTCGCGGTCGGGGTCTTGAACGCAAGGATGTTTGACTACCTGGCGCTTGCGATTGCGGGTTCTGCGTTCTTTGTTTAAGCCCATAGAGACATGCAGGTGATGAAGGCTACCGGCAGTGCTTTGTTGCACTCAGGGGTGCCTAGATCTGCTGCAGTTCATGCAACGGAATCGGCCGTTGTCCGCAGGCGCAGCGACAATCGAGCCAGCGCTCCAGCGGGACCTCGAGCTGCTCAGCAATCTCTGGATCGCTGAGGCCTTGGGTGACGTACTTGCGGGCCTTGATCCAGAGCTCCCGCAGGCGGTGGCTAATGCGCACTGAGAAGCCGGTATCGCGGAAGTGGTGCAGCAGCTCGCCCTTGACCTTCGGGACGAGATAGCTGGAGGGGCGATGGCCCCGGCTTGGATCAAAGTCCACGGCCCCCTTGCAAAGGCCCTCGTAGGCCGGTCCGATCAGCTCCTCGACGGCGACCGACCACCGGCGGGCAAAGCGCTGTGCCTGTTGATGGGCCAAGCCCAGGTGCTCACAGGCAAAGGCGCGCTGGGCGCTCGTCATCGGACGGCGCGGGCGTCTTGGCATTCATCCGTTGTGCAGGTGCGAGAGGCTATGGGCACCGCTGGGCTCGAGTCGCCCCACCAGCACCGCGCGTAGGGGTGTGGGGGCCAATAGCTGAACAATCAGTGCCAAGGCGATGCCGATGACACTGCCGCGGGTGAACCAGGGCATGGGTGCAATGCAACTCCCCAAGGGTTCCGCAGACCAGCGCAGCCCTGAAAGGGGAAAAGATCCTGTGGCTTGCAGCACAGGCTCTGAATCTGCCTGCGCTTGCCCCAAGCACCTGCCCACAGCTGTGCTGCCTTGATCCCACGGCTGTGGCAGCTCCAGGCCACAGCCGTGGGCTGCACTGGGGTTTGAACCGGAGCGAGAACCCAAGCAGTGATGCCAACAGGCCATGAACACACAGGTTCTTCTCACTCACCACCACCGCGAAGCCATGGCAAATGCCGCCGCCCGTGGCTTCTGGATGCCCCTGGAGCTGCCCGATGGCCCGCGCGCTGAGCTGATGTATCTGACATCGCTCAGCCAGGGAGACAACAGCATCAAGCAGCTGCTTGAGATCACCAGCCTTGAGCCCTGGCGAGAAGGCGATGGCATCACGCGCTGGCTGCCCTTCACGGGCCAATGCCTTGACCTACCGCGACCCATTCCCCTGGGTCAGCGCCGGCATCTGGCTGGATGGCTCCCGCGCAGGCGCACGGCATGCCAGATCATCGCGCTGGATGTACTGCTTGAGGCCGACTGCCTTAGCGACTTGCTTGTAGGCAAGGCTCAGCGGAACGGAGGAGGTCGCCGCTGCGCAGCACGCCCTGCTCCAGCCCCCAGCTCAGTAGGTCCCGTTGCCCGCGGCTGCCTGTCTTGGCGTACAGCCCACTAAAGCGGCGTCGAATGGTGTCGCACCGCACCTGCAGTAAGGCCGCCATCTCCGTTGTCGTGCGGCCTGCAGCGAGCATCCGCAGGAGCTCCTGCTCACGGTCGGTCAGAACTGCTCTGCACTCGCCGGCCTGTTGCAGGCGCGCCGCAAAGGCTGGGTCTAGCCAGCTGTTGCCACGCAGGAGGCAGGCCATGGCTTGAAGCAGTTGGCCCTCGCCCGTGCGTTGGCTACAAATCAACCCCTGGGGAGCGCACTGCCAAAGACAACGCAGCCGCTCGTCGCTGACCCGCTCATCCAGGCCAACCAGCACCTGCCGGATCGGCGGGTGCTCTCTGTTGTGGCATCGCGCCGTGAGCAGGGTTTGTGCGCCGCCGCCTGGATAGAGGTCATCGCAGAGCAGCAGTGCAGGGCGGCCACTGAGGGAGGCTCCACTGATCCATTCAGCTGGACTGAGCAGGCGGAAGGACAGCGGCTCTAGCAGCAGCGCAGCGGTGGAGATCAGCCGTTGGTTAGGGCTGCAGACCAGCAGATCCCAACCGCCACTGAGATCGGCTACGGCCTGCTTAAGAACCTGGAGGGAAGCAGGCGGGTTCTCTGTCCCCATTGCTTCTGGATCACTGGTCTTGCTTTAGCGCTGCGGCGCGCAACTTGCCCAGAGCCTGTTGCTTAAGACCTTGAATCTCCTCTGGGCTCATGCCAGGGAAGGAGCGGCGCAGTTGAGGTGGAGTGAGGCAGGGCTGGCGCAAGTAAAGGTTGCGAATCGCCCGCAGTTCCAGCGGCTCCAGCGCAGATAACCAGCGCTCGAGGGACGCGAGTGATTGATCCTCACGCTGCTGATCGCCCTGTTCTCGGCTGATCTGCTGCGAGGCCCGCACTAACAAGGAGAACCCTCGATCGCTCTCCTCCTCCTGGACGCCCTGATCGAGGGAGTCCGTCAGCGTTCCGCGCCATTGCTGCAACAGTTCAGCCAGCTGGCTTGGCTTGAGTGCCTTGCCGTTGAAGCGCAACTGAGCCGCCAGCCACGGCAGCGAGGGCGCCGAACCGGTGTTGGCTTGGTGTTGCTCAATCAAGCGCTGTGCCTTGAGCATCAGACCGGCCTTCTCCGCCGGAAAACGAATCATGCGCCGGCCGCGCTGCAGGAATTCAGAGAAGCCGCGCTGCAGCCAAAAGCTGGCGTAGGTCGAGAACCGGTAACCCTTGGCCGGATCGAACTTTTCAGCGGCCCGCACCAGATTCAGCGCCGCTTCCTGCATGGCATCAACGGTGCCCTCATCGCGCAGGGGCAGCAGATGGCGGTTACGCCGCCAGGTGTGACTGACGAGCCGCAGGTTGTGTTGGACCAGCTGATCGCGTGCACGCAGCGCGCTGCGGCGCACGGGCTTGGGGGCATGATCCGGACCATCGGGATGCTGCTGCCAGCGTTGGATCCGGCGGGAGAGCTCGAGCACGGTGCGCTCACTGAGGGGCTGATGACGGCTGGCGGACTGCAACCAGGCATCAACGGAGGAGGTCAGGCAGGGTCGACGGGGGGCCATGGCAAGGACGCAACTGCGCGGAGCATTCCCCGTATTTCCACGGTTGCGCTCACCACTGCAGTTGGGTTATGGCAGCGGTGTCTGCTGTGCCCCAGGGATGAGGCCTGTCGTGCCCTGCGGGTGAGGGCTGGTGTGCCTCACTTCTATAGAGAGAAGAAAAAGAAGAAGAAGAGAACACCAGCGGCTGGGGTCCAGGGGGCTCCGCAGGGAAGACGTGCGGTGCCCATAGCCTCTGCCGTCACGACAGGAGCAGGACCTCCTGATCCGGTATGCAATTTTTCTGCGTTCGAACGCAGGCGATCCAACAAACCCACCAGGCCTTGCTGCAGCTCCAGGGGCGGCGCCGCGGATCCAGCAAGCCCAGCCGAGCCCTGCGCGTCGCCAGCCTCTATGGCCACCTGCAGTGGCGTGCACGCCCAACGGGAGTGGTGTGCTTCGCGATCCGCGAGCTGGCGGAGGCCTGGCATCTGCAACCGCGTCTGTTGCGCGACGACCTGGCGGACCTGCAGGCGATGGGCTGGCTGAGTTACAGCACAGGGCCCCAGGGCACACGGGCAGAACTGCACCGCCAAGGGAGCTCCACGCCTGCGCCGCAGCGCTCGATTGAGCTGAAAGCACCGAGCGATCTGGTGGAGCAGTTTGCGGCGACCTACAACCGCCACCGCCCCGGCAGCTGGCCGGCCTATCAACCCAAAGGCGCCGTGCTGCTCCCGCGGCTGCAGCGCGCCATCCGCTACGCCGGCTCGCCCGAGTCGTTGTGGGAACGAAGCGCTGCGGCCCTCTCGGCGATGCCTTCCTTCTGGCGCGAGACCTACCCGAACGGACGCAGCGGCAGCGATTGCATTGCGGCGCTGTTGAGCGCCGATCGCAAGGCAGCTGGTCTGGGCCCGGAGTTCTGGCATGTCTTCACCTGGGGCGCAGGGGCCTGCGGGCGCGACGCGGATCTCGAGCGTGCGCGGCGCCTGTTCCTCTGGGACGGCCACCAATGGCGAGGCCAGGGGATCGAGGCGCTCAAGCTGCAGGCCGCTGAGAAGCAGCGACTGATCGAGCGGCTTGAGGCCGAGGGCCACGGGCCAACAGGGAGCGCTGCGCTCCAGTTCCAGCAACCCGCAGAGATGTATTGAGCGATGGCAGATCTGAATCGGCCGGTTCCGGGAGGCTTTGACCCGGAGGTGGTGCAACGCGCCATCGACAGCGGTGCCTTGCTTGAAACCAGCGGCGGCCTGATCGCCGCAGAACCGCTGGCGCTGCCGTCAGGGGTGGATGGAGAGGCGCTGCTCCTCCATGAGAAAAACCTGCTGGCAGCGGTCCTGCGCGGGAGCGGCGACCAGAAGCAGCGCTGGGGGCAATTCCGCCGCGCCATTGGTCTGCGCTTTGACGAGGCCGTGCCCGCGGGCCTCTGGCTTGATCCCGGGCATCGGGCCCTGGCGCTTGAAATTGATGCGCTCTATCGCGGTGAGCGCGACCTGGCGCTGCTCAACGCCCACTCGATTCGTGAGGGCCTGCAGCAACGGGCCCTGGATGGTCGCTTCCGCGGCTCAATCCAACAGCTTGAGACCACGCTCTCTGCGCTACTGGACTGGGGAGAGGACGGAGCCCCCCACCCCGAGCTGGAGTTCGAGCTGGCCTGTCAGCTGTTCCAGAGCGCCAAGGCCCGCGCGCTCTTTTACCCGGGCCTGCGGCGGCTGTTGGGCCGCGAGCGGTGCGATGGCGCGATCGACAGCGAACTGGAGCAGTGCCGTGCGCTTTTGAACGAGGCCACCGCGATTACGGCGGGCCGTTTTCGCCAGAGCATCGCGGTCTGCAGCGCCAGCGATGCGGCCAGCGAAAGCATTGCCCTGGCCTCACTGCCGCAGGAGCAGCGCCCAAAGCCCATCTCCACCGGCATCCCCTCGCTGGATATGGACATGCGCGGCGGGATCCTGCCGGGCACCGGCGAGAGCACCTGGGTGTTGGCGGCGCGATCGGGTGTGGGCAAAACCACGCTGGCGATTGCAGCGGCGATGGGCCTGGCGATCAATGGGGCCTCGGTGCTGGTGCTCTCCTGTGAGCTCAGCCGGCGCGCGATCGGTGCCCGCTTGCTCTCGCACTACTGCCGCCGTGCGGCTGGGAGCTATCGCTCGAGCTACTGCACCAATGACCTCGAGGGCCGTGGTCGAGTCATTGAGGGCCCTGAGCTCGAGCAGCTGCGGGGGTGGGCCGCGCAGTTCTCAGAGGGCATCGCGCCCAATGGGGCGCCGATGGGAAAGGTGCTCTATCAATCCCAGTTCGCTGCCACCGTGGAGGACTTGGCGGCTTTGGTGGAGGACTGCAAGAGCGCCCATCCGGATCTGGCGGCGGTGGTGCTCGATCACTTCCACGCCATGGGCCCAACCGCCGGCTACGGCAGCAATACAACGGCAGAGCTCGCGGCGCGGGCGATGGCGATCAAGGCGATGGCCGGACGCTGCGAGCTCGATGCCTTTGTGGTGGCCCAGCTCAACCGCGGCGCCTACGGCAACCCCACCGGCCCGGATGTCTCCCACCTGGCGGGGACCTCTGAGCTGGAGCGTTACGCCTCGGCGGTCTGGCTGGTTGATCGCCCCAAGCTCGATGAGTTCAGCCCGGCTAAGCCTGGTGTCCTGGAGGTGCACCACGGCAAGTTCCGCCATGGGCAGATGGCGGGCGGCAATGACCTCAGCAAAACCACGATCCGCCTGGACCGGGGCCATTGCTTCTTGGAGGCCGATGAGGGCCGGCGGGTGTTCAACGGCTCGGACCTCTATCCGGGGGTCGAATGTCTGTGATCACCCCGGCGCTGCTGGAGCAGGTGCGCGAGCGCGCCCGCATCGTCGATCTCTTCAGCCCCGCAGAGCTGCGCAAGGCCGGATCGGAGTTCATCACGACCTGCCCGTGGCATGAGGACCGGCGGCCGTCGCTCACCGTGAGCCCAAAGCGCAACCGGGTGCACTGCTTTGTCTGCGGCAAGGGCACCGATGCCATCGGCTGGCTGCAGGACCGGCAGGGGTTGAGCTTTCAAGAGGCAGTGCTCGAGCTGGCCCGCCGCAGTGGCGTGAACGTGGCCGACGGTGACGCCGAGGCCCAGGCGCGCTTTGAGCAGGCGTGGCGCGAGCGCAGAGCGTTGATGGCCAAGCGCAGCGAGCAGCGCACCCAGTTCCACAAGGAGCTCGAGCGGCAGCTGGAGCAGGGCGGTGACGGGGCGGACTACCTCAAGAGCCGTGGCATCAGTGCCGAGACGGCTCGCAGCTGGCAGCTGGGCTTCGCCGCTGGCCGCTTGATGCTGCCGCTCAATGACGCCTCAGGGCAGACCGTGGGCTTCTGCGGCCGGGCGACTGATAGCCAAGAGCCCAAGTACCGCAACAGCGCTTGCGATCTGCTGTTTCAGCGCAATGGCCTGGTCTTTGGTTTGGATCAAGCCGCGGACGCGATCCGCAAGGAAGGCACGGCGTTGCTTGTGGAGGGACCGCTGGATGTTCTCCAGCTGCACCAGGCCGGCTTCCGCACTGCCGTGGCCTGCCTTGGCACCAGCGTCTCGCCGCTGCAACTGCAACTGCTCCGGCGCCAGGGGATGAAGCACCTGTTGATCGCTTTCGATGGTGATCAAGCCGGCCAGAGCGCCACGGAGCGCTTGATCGAGCAGCTGCAGCCGCAGCTGGTGGCTGGGGGCTTGAGCGCTTCTGTGCTGCAACTCAGTGGTGGCGTCGACGTCGACGCCCTGATCACCAGCGAAGGCCCAACAGGCGTTCAGGGCTTGCTGGCGAGTGCGCGCCACTGGCTCGATTGGCGTCTGGAGCGGCTGCTTGCGCCATTGCTACGGGGCGATGGAGGAGTGCCGCTGGAGACGCTGCAGGCGGTGGAGCGAGAGGTGCGCTCCTTGTTTGAGCCCTGGCCCGATGGGGTGTTGCGCCAATCAGCGCAGACGCGCCTGACGCAGGCCCTGTCGGGTGGAGGGCTGCCGCACTGCGATCCCATGCTCCACAGGCAGGGCTTGAGCACGGCGCGGCAACGGGCCGAGCGGCGTGCCTTACGGCTGTTTATCCATGCCCCAGAGACCCGCGAGCTCGTGGGCGCTCTGCAGTTGCAGGACCCGGCCTGCCGCGCGGCGCTGGATTGGCTGTCCAACCTCGCCTTGCTCTCGCTCGATGGCTCGATCGCCGCCCTGGCCCTGCAGCTGGCCGCTGCGCTGCCTGCGGCGGTGGCGGCTGAGATCAGCGGCGCAGCGGCGCCGGGTCCAGAGCTGATCGCTCTATTGCAGCGCCAGTCCCAGGCGGAACTCGAGGCCCTCCTGGATGCACTCGAGCCGGTCGCTGAGGCCGTGCCCTAGGCGGGACAGGGCAGAGCGGCCGCC
>NZ_JAFMKL010000137.1:0-3951 GCF_017852955.1 Vulcanococcus sp. DEBay_Sum22DG08_74 | reverse complement strand
GCAACAGGGATTAGCCGATGCCGGCGCGGGCGATGTCGAGCACATCGGCCATCGAGCGGATCTGATCCATGGTGTTGCTCAGCTGATTCGCGCTCTCCAGCTCCACCTTCAGGTCAATGCGTGCAGGACGGCCAGGATTGGTGCGCACCCGGGCATCGCTGACATTGATGCGGTGGTCGGACAGGCGCGTGAGGATGTCCTTCAGCACACCCACCCGGTCGAGCACCTCAATCCGCAGTTGAACGGGATAGCGGCGACGCTGTGAATCACTGACCTGGGGATTCCACTGCACCGGCAGGCGGCGCTCAGCCGGCACTGAACCGAGGTTGGAGCAATCCTGACGGTGAATGGTGATGCCGTGGTTGCCGAGGGCGACCGTGCCGACAATCGCCTCGCCAGGGAGGGCACTGCAACAGCCGCCCAAGCGATATTCGAGGCCTTCGAGACCCAGGATCGGGCTGGCGTCGCCATGGCCCGTCAGGGGAGTCGATGGCCCCGAGGTCTGCTCCCCCTGCTGGGTGAGGTTGCGGGCGAGTTCTTCATCGCTGATGACCGGGGCCTCGGCCTCGGTGGCCAGGCGCAGCTCCTCCCGCAGGCGGTTCAGGACTTGATGGAGGGTGACGCCACCAAAGCCAATGGCCGCGAGCAGATCCTCGGTGCCGACGAGGTTGCAACGGCGCGCCACCTTCGCCATCGCCTCGCCATTGAGGAGGGCGTCAAAACCATCACGGCCCAGCTCGCGCTCGAGCATGTCGGTGCCGCGCTGGATGTTCTCCTCACGATGGCTCTTCTTGTACCACTGGCGAATGCGATTACGCGCCGTGGGCGTGGCCACGAAGTTGAGCCAATCCAGGCTGGGGTGAGCCGTCTTGGAGGTCAGGATCTGAACGAAGTCGCCGTTCTGCAGCGGCGTTGCCAAGGGGCAGAGGCGATCGTTGATGCGGGCCCCTTGGCAGTGGTTCCCCACCTCGGAGTGAATGCGATAGGCAAAGTCGACTGGAGTTGAGCCATTGCGCAGGCCCACCACATCTCCACCGGGAGTGAAGACAAACACCTCTTCGTCAAAGAGGTCCTCTTTGATCGAGCGCAGGAAGTCCCCGCTGTCCTCCCCCACGCCATCTTTTTGCCAATCCACCAGCTGCCGCAGCCAGTTGAAGCGCTCGGCATCCGATCCGGTGGCGGCGGGGGATCCGCCCTCTTTGTATTTCCAGTGGGCTGCGATGCCGAACTCCGCCACCCGGTGCATCTCGGCCGTGCGGATCTGGACTTCAATCGGCCGATGGCGACCGATGACCGCCGTATGCAGGGACTGGTAGCCATTGGGCTTCGGCAGCCCGATGTAGTCCTTGAAGCGACCAGGAATCGGGCGGAAGGTGTCATGGACCACCGCCAGGGCGCGATAGCAGCTCTCGACGTTCGGGCAGATGATCCGCAGTGCCGCCACGTCGTAGATCTCGTGGAAGGCCTTGCGTTGGGTCTGCATCTTGTTCCAGATGCCATAGAGGTGCTTGGGCCGTCCACTGACCTCGCACTCACCCAAGCCCACAGACGACAACTTGCCGCTGAGGATGTCGGCGGTGACCCCCAGGCGCTCCTCGCGGTCACTGCGCTTGCTGGAGACCTGCTGCTGCACGTCGCGGAAGGCCTCGGGCTCGAGGATCTTGAAGGCCAGGTCCTCCAACTCCCACTTGAAGCGACCAATGCCCAAGCGGTTGGCTAAGGGGCCGTAGATCTCACGCGTTTCCCGGGCAATCCGCTGCTGCTTCTCGGGCTTGAGCGCACCGAGGGTGCGCATGTTGTGCAGGCGATCAGCCAGCTTCACCAGCACCACGCGGATGTCACTGGCCATCGCCAGGAACATCCGGCGCAGGTTTTCGGCCTGGGCCTCGGTCTTGTTGGTGAAGTGAATGCCCCCCAGCTTGGTGACCCCCTCCACCAAGCCCCGCACCTCAGAGCCGAAGTGCTGCTCGATCTCCTCTGGCGTGACCTCGGTGTCCTCCACCACGTCATGGAGGAATCCAGCGGCGATCACCCCCGCACTGGCACCGATGTCACGCAGCAGATCAGCGACCGCCACGGGATGGCAGATGTAGGGCTCCCCGCTGGCCCGCACCTGGCCGTCATGGAGCTGAAACGCGAAGTCGAAGGCTGAGGCCAGCAGCGCCTCGGTGTCGGTGGGGCAACTTTCCCCGACCCCAGGGGGAACGTGCTCAATGCAGGTGTGCAGCCACGCCGGCAGCTCAATGCCGTAGTCCGCGGGGCTGTTGATGATCCGTCTGCCGAGCGCCGCTCCTGGGCCCTGGCGTTCAGCAGCAGCCGCTGCCCCACTGGAGGCGGACCGTTCTGCCGTACCGGGCACCGCCTGGAGCATTGCGCTCTGCGATTTCCACCATCGTATGCAGTGGCCCTCACAAACCGACCACAGGTGAGGGTTTGCCCTTCCCGCACCTGCCAGCCTGGGTGGAGTGCTGTTGCCTGACCATGGCCGCCCCAGCCCATCCCGGTGCGGTCCTGGAGCTGCAAGGCCTGCGCGTGCGCTACCCGGGGAGCCAAAGCAACACCCTCGATGGCCTCCATCTCCAGTTGAACGCGGGTGAACGCCTCGCCCTGGTGGGACCCAGCGGCTGCGGCAAAAGCACGGTGGCCCGAGCCGTGCTGCAACTGCTCCCCCAGGGCAGTCGCTGCCAAGGCGGACTGTTGCTCAAGGGCAGGGATCCAAGGACCCTCAGGCGCTCCGAACTGCGGCGGCTGCGGGGCGAGGCGGTCGGCCTGGTCTTCCAAGACCCGATGACCCGGCTGAACCCCCTGATGACGATCGGTGAGCACCTGGCCGACACCCTCAGCGAACACCGCCCGGCCTGGCAGCAGGCACGAATCCGTGAACGGGCTCGGGCCTTACTCCAGCGGGTCGGCATCACCGAGGAGCGCTACAGCAGTTATCCCCACGAGTTCAGCGGCGGAATGCGGCAGCGTCTCGCCATTGCCCTGGCCATGGCCCTGCGCCCCGCCCTGGTCATTGCCGATGAACCCACCACCAGCCTGGATGTGGCCGTGGCCGGGCAGGTCATGCAGGAGCTCTGCGAACTCTGCCGGGAGGCCGGCAGCGCCCTGTTGCTGATCAGCCATGACCTGGCCATGGCCGGGCGCTGGTGCGATCAAATCGCCGTCCTCGATCAGGGCCGACTGGTGGAGCAGGCCCCAGCGACCACCCTGCTCACCCAACCCCAATCTCCCCTGGCCCAACGGCTCGTGGGGGCCGCGCGGGCCCGGGAAGGCGGTGTCACACCCGCCCCATCCAATGCCTCTCCCCTGCTGGAGCTGGAGGGACTGCGCTGCTGGCATCCCCTGCCGGGATTGCCCTGGCAGTCCCGCTGGTACCGGGCCGTGGACGGGGTCAGCCTGCAGCTGCGCCACGGTGAAACCGTGGGTGTCGTTGGCGCCTCCGGTTGCGGCAAGAGCACCCTCTGCCGCGCCCTGATGGGGCTGACGCCGGTCCGGGGCGGCAGCGTGAAGCTCAAGGGCGTTGATCTCATGCGCCTGCGGGGTGAGGCCCTGCGCCAGGCCCGGCGGCGCATCCAAATGGTCTTTCAAGACCCGCTGGCCTGCCTGAACCCAGCGATGACCGTGGGGGAGGCCATTGCCGATCCACTCTTGATCCATGGGCTCGCCAGCCCAGCGGCCGCCCGTGAACAGGCCCGGCAGTGGCTGGAGGCCGTTGGCCTGCAGCCGCCCGAGGCCTTTGAGGGGCGCCTGCCCCGCCAGCTCTCCGGCGGTCAGCAACAGCGGGTCGCCATCGCACGGGCCCTGGTGCTGGAACCGCAGGTGCTGCTCTGCGACGAGAGCGTGAGCATGCTCGATGCCGAAGTCCAGGCCGAGGTACTGCAGCTACTGCGCTCGCTCCAGGACCGCCTCGGTCTGGGGCTGATCTTTGTCACCCACGACCTGGCTGTG
>NZ_JAFMKL010000136.1:0-4015 GCF_017852955.1 Vulcanococcus sp. DEBay_Sum22DG08_74 | reverse complement strand
ACCACGCCGTGCTGATCAACCGTCAGAACCGGCGCGGCTCGATGATTCAGGCCGGCATGAGCATGTTCATCCTGGAGACCGAACCGGCCGGCTATGTCCTACTGGCCGCCAACGAAGCGGAAAAGTCCAGCAACATCACCGTGGTCGACGTCAAGGCGGTCGGCGCCTTTGGCAGGTTGACCCTGGCCGGCTGGGAAGGGGACGTCAACGAAGCCGCTGCTGCTGCGATGCGGGCCGTCGAGCAAATCAACCGGCGCTCTGCCCGCTGAGTCAGCGCAGACCGAAGATCTGCTTCAACCCCGGGGCCAAAGCACGGGCCGCTTTACCCCGGGAGCCCAGTTTGTCCTTGAGGTGTTGCCCCATCTGGGCATAGGTCAGTCCTGCTTCCCGCACCCAGAAGATCGGGTCATAGCCGCCCCCTTGCCCCTGCGGGCTACTGAGAATCTCACCGCGGCAGATCCCCTGGGACTCGAGCACAGGATTGCCCTCGGGATCGGAGAGCACCATGGCGCTGTTAAAGCTGCCGCTGCGGTAGGGGGTCGATCCGAGTTCGTCCAGCAAGCGTTGAATGCGCTCGGGATCGGTGGCGGCATAGCGGGCGGAATACAGCCCAGGCTCACCACCCAGGGCATCGACCTCCAAACCAGAGTCATCAGCCAGGGCCCACTGGCCCGTGAGCCGGGCCACGCTGCAGGCCTTCAGCCGAGCGTTCTCGAGATAGGTGGTGCCGGTTTCTTCGATCTCGAGTCCATCGGGCTGCTGGCGCACCTCGAGCGCAACGGCATCGAGCATCGCTTGGATCTCGGCCACCTTGTAAGGGTTGCCACTGGCGATCACCAAGATCGGCTGGGGCGTGCCAGATCGCATCCAATGACACCAAGGGACGCCATTGTGCCGCCTAAGGGGGTGAGGCAGGTTGGGTTGAACATTCCACCCCAGAGAAATCCAGGGGCACCTGCCTCACTCAAACCGTAGGGAGCCCATCCAGCTCGTGCAATGGCGCTATTGCCGGATGTGTGCAGCACGGAACAGTTCGAAAGAAGCCATCTAGCGTCAAACAGCAGCCCCTTTCTGCAGGTTCGTCCATGGACACCAGCCTGGTCCTGCAGAACCTGTTAACACCACCGGTTCTGTTCTTTTTCCTGGGTGTCTTTGCCGTGCTGCTGGGCTCGGACCTGGAGATCCCGGCACCCCTACCCAAGCTCTTTTCGCTGTATCTCTTACTCGCGATTGGCTTTAAAGGTGGCCTTGAGCTGCAGCACAGCGGCATCAGCGGGCAAGTGCTGCCGACCATTGCAGCGGCGATCTTGATGTCGCTGGTCGTTCCCCTCTATTCCTTTGGGGTACTGCGCTTGAAGCTCGACAGGTTCAATGCGGCGGCCATTGCTGGGACCTACGGCTCCATTTCAGCGGTAACGTTTATTACCGCCGAAAGCTTTCTCGAAACCCAACACCTCCAGCACGACGGCTTCATGGTCGCCGCTCTGGCCTTAATGGAGTCACCAGCCATCATTGTTGGCCTGCTCCTGGTGAAGTTGGCAGGACCGCAGAAGAATCCCAACAGCGAAGGAATGCGCTGGGGAGCTGTCCTGCACGAATCCCTGCTGAATGGCTCGGTCTACCTGCTCGTCGGCAGCCTGCTCGTGGGCTTCCTCAGTGCAGGCCAGAGTCCGAGCAGCGTTGAAAAGATGCTGCCCTTCACCGACAAGTTGTTCTACGGCGCCCTCAGCTTTTTCCTGCTGGACATGGGGATCGTCGCCGCCCAGCGGATCCGTGATCTCCAAGCCGCTGGAAGCTTCTTGATCGGCTTCGCCCTGCTGATGCCGCTTTGCAATGCCCTGATCGGGACCTTCATTGCCCGAGGACTGGGACTGGGGCCGGGCAACGCGCTTCTCTTTGTCGTGTTGTGTGCCAGTGCCTCCTACATCGCGGTCCCTGCGGCCATGCGCATGACCGTGCCTGAGGCCAATCCGAGCTTCTACATCTCAACGGCACTGGGGTTGACCTTCCCCTTCAACATCGTGATCGGCATCCCGCTGTACATGGCGCTGATCAATCGCATCCTTCCCTCCGCAAGCTGACGCCATGAAACGGGTTGATGTCGTGGTGAGCGAGCGGGAGCTCGCACCCATCCTCAAAGCAATCGAAGTGGCGGGTGCAGCGGGTTACTCGGTGATGAAGCACGTCACAGGAAAAGGCCCCCATGGATCCGTCTCAGAAGCGATGGACTTCAGCGGCCTTGGCGCCAATGCCCACGTCGTGACGTTTTGCGAGCCCGAGGTTGTGGAGCAACTGCGAACCAAGCTCAAACCGCTGCTCGATTACTACGGCGGAGTGGCCTACGTCTCCGAAGCAGAAATGCTCTAGCTGCAGTGCTTTTGGAGACACCCAGAGGCGTCGCAACCGCCAGCTAGAGAAGCATCTCCAAAGTTTTGTGAGGCACTGATGAGCGCCACTTATCAATGACTGAGGTGACGGTAATCGCGATTCAGCACCAAATGTCTTGACTTACGGATCGTTGCCGAAGCATGGTTGCTGGCGAACATTCCACCCCTCCTCCAGGAGCAGGTAATGGCTAACGAAACCATGGGCATCGCCCTCGGCATGATCGAGACCCGAGGTCTGGTCCCCGCGATCGAAGCCGCAGACGCCATGACCAAGGCCGCCGAAGTGCGCCTGATCGGTCGCGAATTCGTGGGCGGCGGTTACGTCACCGTTCTGGTCCGCGGCGAAACCGGTGCTGTGAACGCTGCCGTTCGCGCTGGCGCCGATGCCTGCGAGCGCGTGGGTGATGGCCTGGTGGCCGCCCACATCATTGCTCGCCCCCACCGTGAAGTGGAGCCTGCTCTCAACAGCAGCGCTGGCTTCGTTGGTTCGAAGGACTGAGGACTGAGCTAGGCCTCTAAAGGCCACTCATCTCTCTGACTTATTTCCCTCGACCCACTCGGAGATTCTCCATGGCTAAGAAGTACGACGCTGGGGTTAAGGAGTACCGCGACACGTATTGGACTCCTGACTACGTACCCCTCGACACCGACCTGCTGGCTTGCTTCAAGTGCACCGGCCAGGAAGGCGTTCCCAAGGAAGAAGTTGCAGCTGCTGTTGCCGCTGAATCTTCCACCGGCACCTGGTCCACTGTGTGGTCCGAGCTCCTCACCGACCTCGACTTCTACAAGGGCCGTTGCTACCGCATCGAAGACGTTCCTGGCGACAAGGAATCCTTCTATGCGTTCATCGCCTACCCCCTCGATCTGTTCGAAGAGGGTTCCGTCACCAACGTTCTGACCTCCCTGGTCGGCAACGTCTTCGGTTTCAAGGCACTGCGCCACCTGCGCCTGGAAGACATCCGCTTCCCGATGGCGTTCATCAAGACCTGCATGGGTCCCCCGAACGGCATCGTGGTCGAGCGCGACCGTATGAACAAGTACGGCCGTCCTCTGCTGGGTTGCACCATCAAGCCGAAGCTCGGCCTGAGCGGTAAAAACTACGGCCGTGTCGTCTACGAATGCCTCCGCGGCGGTCTGGACTTCACCAAGGACGACGAGAACATCAACTCTCAGCCTTTCCAGCGCTGGCAGAACCGTTTCGAGTTCGTTGCCGAAGCTGTGAAGTCCGCTGAGCAGGAGACCGGCGAGCGTAAGGGTCACTACCTGAACTGCACCGCCGCCACCCCTGAGCAGATGTACGAGCGGGCCGAGTTCGCCAAGGAACTCGGGCAGCCGATCATCATGCACGACTACATCACGGGTGGCTTCACCGCCAACACCGGTCTTGCACACTGGTGCCGTAAGAACGGCATCCTGCTGCACATCCACCGCGCCATGCACGCGGTGATCGACCGTCACCCCAAGCACGGCATCCACTTCCGCGTCCTCGCCAAGTGCCTGCGTCTGTCCGGTGGTGACCAGCTGCACACCGGCACCGTGGTCGGCAAGCTCGAGGGCGACCGTCAGTCCACCCTCGGCTACATCGACCAGCTGCGCGAATCCTTCGTTCCCGAAGATCGCAGCCGCGG
>NZ_JAFMKL010000135.1:0-4016 GCF_017852955.1 Vulcanococcus sp. DEBay_Sum22DG08_74 | reverse complement strand
TTGCCCGAGCCGCTGCTGGCTACGGCCGCGAAAAGCATCAGCTCCGGGCTCCAGCAGATCGCACGCCAGTCGTTACTCGTCGCGGCGGTGCGGCCATTCCAAGAGGCAACGACCCAGGGAGAAATTGAAATGCCTGTTGGTCCGGCTGGTCCGGCTGGCCCGGCTGGCCCGGCTGGTCCGGCTGGCCCGGCTGAGCCGACTGGTCCCTCTAAGCCTTCCGCCACCAGGGCGCCGTCGGTCTTTACCTGGACGGGGACTTCGGTTCCGTCAGCTGTGAGTCCTGTGAGTAGGGCCATTCTTTAAAAGCGGAGACGTCCAAAATTGCCAACTCGAATAACAGGGATACTGAACCCATCAGGGCGTTCAAACCCAGGAGACCGATAACGATCGTTCGGTAGGTCGTCTGGCAAATCAGCCCAAAAGTCCAACGACCACCTTTCGCCTGAGACCTTGAACCAGCGGAGGTTCCACAGGCGCGGGCTGAACTTGAGCACCCCTGTCCGGAGAGATGCAGACAATCCAGTTCCAAGTCGGTAAGCCTCTCCTTCGGGGTGTCCATAGACCTTGATCGTCCCAAGGAAACGTCCGTTGATGTTTTCAGCCCAGAGCAGGCCGTAGCTGAATTTCCAGCAAGAAGAGACGGGGGAAGTCTGTTGAACCCAGACTTCCAGCCCGTCTTGAGGGGGAACCTCGATCGGCCCAATGGTCACCTCTTTGTCGGTGGGGCCGACGGTGGCAGAGCCGATCAGCTTCCAGACCATCAGGGAGTGGTCCCGGGGATGGAGGTGTAACGCGTGCCGGTCTCCGAGAAGAGATCGACCAGCATCTTGGCCGAGCCAACAACGAAGGCATGAAGATCCGTGAAGGCACCTTCGTAAGTGAACTGACGGGTCTCTTCACCAGGAAGGCCAGCATCAGACACCAGCACAAACGGCTTGCCAGGAATGGCGTTGCCCTTGCGGCGGCCCGGGTCATAGATGAAATCTTTGACCGTTGCGGCCCGGGTGTAAGTGGCCTCGCTGTTCATGTAGTAGTGAACAGAGGAACCTTTGACGGTTGCCTGCTTGTTAACGACGGAAGCAGAAGCCTCCGTCAAGCCGGTGGTGTCGCAGAAGTAATCAAGGTTGCCGAACTTGTCCCAGATCTTGAGACCGTTGTTGGTATCAATCCAAATCTTTGCGTAGCTCATGGTGTTGGAGCGGTAGAGGGGCCGACGGGGCCATAAATGGTCCCTTGCTGAGAAACCACCGTGACGTAATCGAACACGGAGTTCTCAATGGAGCAGACGTAGGCCATCAGGGCCTGAAGGGAACCGCTGACGCGAGCGGTGTAAGAACCGACGCCGGTAAGCACCTCGACCGCTTGACCAGCAGCGGCCTGGCTAGATCTGCTGGTGGAGTACTTCTTGACGGAGAAGGTGGTGGCCTTCACCGATGTGGAGGTGCCGCCGATTTTGTTGACTCGTGAGTGGCCAGTGCGGCTGATCGATTCGGTAACCGCTTGGCAGTAGCTGGATGTAGCACCACTCAGAGCGAAGGTCTGCTCCAGGTTTCCGCGTGCTGCGGTGATGCTGCCACCGGGATAAGCCAGGGTCATGTCCTTCCGCCATTGAAAGTCAAGGGAAGAACCGGCCGCTGGCACTGTTGGCCGCGTCGCAAAGCGCGGCGTAGGTGTCATGGTCATGCCGAAAAGGCTGTCTACACCTACATTCTTACCGTGAGACGCAAGCTTGGAAACCGTCGACTACCGGTCTCGGGAATTTAAGCCGCTGGCAGTAACGGCATTCCGTTGGGGTCACTTCGTTTGGTCACCCGCAGGTATTGCTGCCTCAGCTCTCCGGCGACACGCCGTTCCACCCGCATCGTTCCTGTCTGTCCGTATCTCGGATCACTGCTGCCGGTGATAACCCAATCACCGATCGCATCAGGGTTAACGCCTGCCACCGCGCCAGCATGGCGAATAACCCGCTTTCCTTCGTCAGCGTCGAGAGCCCACACCTTGAGTTGCCCCCAAGGGCCGTTCTCGTGGCTAACGATGACTGGGCCGGCCTGCCAAGAAAAGTCGCGCCAATGAGCGCCATGCCCAACAAGATCGGTGCCGGACTGATCCCGGTAACGGAGAAACTTCCGCAGCGGCCTAGACCCCTGGGGGCTCGGTGCATCGGAAACGAAATTGACCGTGACCAGCTCACCGGATCCACGCGGATGGCGGCAGATCGGCTGCCGTAGTTCCTTGTGATATTGGAAAAGGTCGGCCAATGCGTCCAGCCGGGTCAGCACCGCATCGATGCCGGGAGCTTCGAGATAGGTGCTCGAACGCTTGACGGGCATCAGGTATCCATGCTCATCCCGCTCGCACACTCCGTGAATGGAATAGGAGCCAGCCGGATAGGGCCTCTCGAACAGTTCTTCGAGCGCTTTGTTCACAACTGCAGCGGCAACACCAGCAGCCGCAGCACGAAGCAACGGCGCCCACCATGGTTCGCTCCCATCAGGTGGAACCGGATCAGGAACAGGGAAGTTCACCGGACCACCACCACCGCCACCACCGCCGTCGTAGTAGATGGTCGGCGCAAAGTTGCAACCGCCAATGACTCCGCCGCTTGCTCTGGTCTGGGGCGCCGCAGGTTCCATCAGCCACACACCACCAACCTCGCCGGCAGGGCCCACGGCCCAGCCCTGGAAGTCCACGTTGATCTCGCAACCGCTTGTCGGATCAGTGTGGGTGTAGGTCGGCGGATCCGGCGGCAACCCAGGCGGCAAAGAGCCTCCTGAACATCCGTCGATTAAATAGACATCAACAACAGGATTCGCAAAGTAAGAAATTAAGTTGAAAGAGAAAAGAGCGCCGCCAGTTTCTATCGCTGACACCTGCAACAAAATCCCATCCGATCCATAAGGACCAGCATGTGTAATCCCTGTTATTTCTGAAAAGCGTTGAGCACCTCCAACAGCGTCAAAAGTATTCCCGTCTGTCTCTTTGCTGAAGATGCGCGAGCCTGTTGAAGATGTAGCGCAGGAGGAACCCGGAACCTCTGAAGTGGGACCATTGCCATTCACGTCCCAAGTGCAACCGACTGTGGCCGCAAAACCCGCCAGTCCTGCACTGACTGCTAGTGCTTCTCCAACCGGTGTTGGCTCGATCAGGCTGATGGCTGTCAGCAACGGCGCGGTGCTGCCGTAGGCAGCGAGCACGTTGCAGAGTGCGCCGCCTGCGGCGTCACCGAGAACCGACTGAAAGGAATCCATTCCTACGGGCTGAACGGAACCAGTCTGAATCCCATTGGTCCGTCTGCCAAATCGCAATCAGCTGGCCCAGGTGCACAGGGTCGATCCAATCCACCTCATAGGTGGTCGGAGCCCTTGGATCGCTCAGCTCTAAAACCCGGAAGCGAGCCATCCCCATGGCCTTCAGCTGCTCCCGGTGTTCATGGACCCAAGCCAGGAACTGAAAGGCGATCGGGAACACGTGCTTCAAAACCCAGGCCCGGAGCCGCTTCGTCCAGAACCACCATTGGTGCGGGATCAGCGCTTCGTGCTCACCGCCAACCCACTGAGCACAATCCCCGGAGCCCTTTGTCATGTACTTGCTCAGGTATGCGCGAACCGACTTCTTCACTTGCTGCACGTTCCCAGCGCACCTCAGATCAGGCACGGGAACTCCTGCGGTGGCTAGCCCCGCAGCTATCACGCCGTCTAACTGCTCTCGACTCAGAGCCCAACCACTTCGTCGGTCTTTCCGGCCTTGAAATACGACGTGCCAGTGCGGGCAGGGACGGCCTTCTGCGCGTGACCGTTTTGGTTGAAGCTCTGCCACGCCAACCACAAGGTCTGGGAGCCCTGCCTCTCTCAAGAGCCGGCTTAGTTCCTTCCGCACTCGATCCTGAAAGGCCGGGAGTGTCCCCAAACGAGCCAGATCGGTCAGTGATTCGGTGGGAAGCGAGATCGTCCAGAAGCTGAGTAGCGGTCGCATTTCTTCCAGGAGCGCCAAAGCGCGCCAAACATTCTTCCTTCCGG
>NZ_JAFMKL010000134.1:0-4023 GCF_017852955.1 Vulcanococcus sp. DEBay_Sum22DG08_74 | reverse complement strand
TTCTTTCCTCCTCTCGGGCACCAGCGCCCACCGTTGCGGAGCCTGCTGCCCAGCCGACGCCGGCTGAGGTCAGCACAGCTTCTGAACTTCAAACCATCGCCTTCTGGCGCTATCACGCCAGGCTGAGCTTTCACACCCCGCTGGCTTATCTGAAGCGGGATGGCCAGCAGCGTACGCAAAATCCTCCTGATCTTCAGCCGATTCAGCGCACTGGAAAAGGATGTGGCGAATGGATTCCTTATCGCCCTGATGGTTTTGTGGCCTTGGCTGAACTCAGTCAAGTTCAGATCGACTCATGGATGGCGGACTCTGGCGTTGAGCGTGAGCAGAAGCTCAGGCTGCTCATTCGGTTTCGCGAGATTTTTGAGAGCAAGGTGCTCCATGTCGATCAGAAGTTGATGCAGATCTATGCCCTGGTCGATCAGGAGACATTTCGATCGGTGGCCTCCAGCCTCAAGGGTGAGAGCTTTCCCGATGAAGTCTTCATTGCTGAACTGACCACACTGCGCGGTATCGGCCTTCAAAAGGCACAACTGCTCTGGAATGCCGGCCTGAGGACTCCGGCCATGGTTCAGGCGGCTGAAGACGCCGAGCTGCAGTCGATTCGTGGGATCGGTCCAAAGCTCATCGCTCAAATTCGCTCCCAGGAGGTGGCCTGAGGCGTCGCACGGATCTGCGGATCAGGTCTGCTCCCGCGCTTCCAGGGCCGAACAATTGCTGCTCGTAGTTCCTTCGAGGGTTGCCTGGTGGGCATTCGTCTTTGTTCGATGAAGACACCGTCATTCATCGCCACTCGCAGGCTGATCATCGCCAGCAAACCCAGGGGCTTCACGCAGGACTGATGCTCTCGTTGTGTTCTCCCGCGGGATAGCTCGAGCTGGTGTGTCGATCGCTACGCCGTTGTCAATAAGAACGGTGTCTTTGTGCGATTGGTCACTGATTGAGGTCGCCTCGCACCTGCAGTTTCAAAACAGGGTTGAACAGAGACCATCGTGCCCACCTCATTTAGCAATCCGTGTTTGCTTCGCTTTTCTGATCCCAAGGCGGAATACCGCGGGATCTGGGTCTTTTATGACGCCAATGACCTCGGTGCCTATTCCGCCTGCCACGAACTGCTGGCTCACGGTGAGCCCATGCGTGTGGTGGAACAACGGGAACTCCAGAGCCTCCTTGAAGCCCGTCGCTTTAGTCAGCATTTGATCCTGCATGGATGGTCACCGCAGGTGATTCACTCGGAGCTTGGCTACCGGCTCATTGGTTTTTAACGCTCTACCGCTAGCTGGCGAGTGGGTGAGTTGTTCTGCACCAGCCCGGAGCATGCGTGCAGCGGGCACCCTTGGCACTTCGCTTGCGGTTGGTCGGTTTCTTCAATTCGCTGATCGCAGCTTGATCAGTCGATTTGTTGTTGTCGTTGTGTTGATCTGGGGCCATTGATGCCTCCCAGCGACAGCCAAAGCCTGCCAGCTCTTTGCGATTCGACAAGAGCAGCGTTTCTGCTCACTGACGCCGGCGTTTGCTGTTTCCAGACTTGAGTGCATCCGATGTTGGCGTGACCACGTGATGTCCCGGTTGCTGGTTGCTGTTGGCTTCAGTCTTGGCTTGTTTCTGGCCCCAGCGTTCGCGCAAAGCAGTTCTACGCCGTCCGCAGGGGGCCAAGAGCAGCTCAGTGATTGGCAGCGCCGTGAGCTGGCCCGCCAGCAACGCAAGCGTGAGCAGGCCAGGCGCTGCATCAGCGATTGGCGATTGGGTCTGTGCAGCCGCTCGTACCGTTAAGACCACCTCGAAGCGTGCGGTGTGGGCGAAATCAATGCTCTTTCCGTCGCCCTGATTGCCCTCGGGCTGAGCGCGACCTGGGTTGTTCTCTTCTACGGATTCACCCGCTCGACCCGCTACGAAATCCAACGCACCCAGATGCAGCGCGTGCGCCGGCAGGTGATGAGGGTTCTTGCTGAGCGTTCCGACTAGGGCCTGTTGACAGCGCAACTGAAGCCGGCTAGTACAGGTGTACTCGCATCGGGCCCATGGCTCCTGTTGCTTCCCCGTACGCCACCTTTCGCGCCTCGGATTGGGTCTGGCCCGCTGCGTCCGCTGCTTCTGTCGCCTCACCCCCATGCCAGGACACGGTTGGCTCCAGGATCCCGCCACGCTCGCGACCAAGCGCTTCCATCGCGACGAAAAAAGTTGGGCGCAAGACCCGATGGTCTTCGTCGATTCAGGGCGACCTTTTCCAGCACAACCTCCTCTGCTCCAGTCCCGTGACCACCTCCATCGAGACCAGGCAGTTGAGCTTTGGCGGGCTCTTCTGAGCCGTGGCTGGACCCCGGTGGCGCCCCAGTGGGGTCAGGAAGTCGAGGTCTAGATCAGCGCGCCAGCGCGCTCTGGATTCGCTGCTCCAGTTCCCCGGCGCTCAGTCCAGTCACCACAAACACTTCCTGGGCGCTGCTTCCGCGCCGTGCGACCACCTTCCAGCCACCGCGGATGGGAATGGAGACCTTCAGGCGCAGTTCTGGCGCCCGGCCCTTAACCCGCGAAATGACAGCCGGTGTGATCGTGTCGATCTCGGGCTCGCGGACCAGCCGTTTCAGGCAGGGAATCAGGCCCTCGAGGTAGGTGCTGTGGGTGATGACCAGCCGTCCCATGGCGGGCACCCTAGAAACCAGTGCCCTGGTGGCGGGATTGCCTGACCGCTGCTAGAGATGCTGTCCCCTCTTTTGCCGGATGGCAGGCCAGCACGCTCCAGAGCTGCGCGAGCAGCTGCGGCAACGGCTCAGTGACGAGCTTGGTGGTGCCGCCCAGTTGGTCAGCCTTGAGCGCAGTGGTGACCAGAGCGTCAAGGGCGTGGCGGTCTGCTCAGGTCGCATCCTCAGCTTCGTTCTGGATGCCGAACAGGAGCGTCTGCGCACGCTGCCGATGTTTGAGCTGCTGCAACGGCGCTTCGCTTAACCGAGATCCCTAGCCCCGCTCCACAGGGGCCATGGTCAGGCCCTCTCCGGCCAAGAGTTGGTGGTAGAGCTCAGCCTGCTCGAGCGGACCGCTCCAAACCACCGCTGAGCCCTGCGAGTCGATCTGATGGGCCAGCTCCCAGGCGCGATCGCTGACCATGGCTGGGATGTGTTTCACCAGCACCTCAACCACGTGTTGGAACGTGTTGTGGTCATCGTCGAGAACGATCACCCGACCCGTGGGGTACGGCGCTCTGACCCGCTGCCGCTCCATGACGGCCTGTCCGCCTGGGGAGGAGCTGATGGAGCGGATGGGTTGCATCTCGAAACAGCCAGCAGATCTGATCTCAGTTTGGGTCACAGCCCTGGTTACACTCGTCCAAACGCTTTCTGCGCACCATGCTGATCACTGTGGGTTGGGCCGCTCTTGCCGCCGTCTTCACCTTCTCGATCGCCATGGTCGTCTGGGGTCGCAACGGCGACGGCACCCTGAATTTCTGAGCCTGAGCGCCGGGTTACTCATCCGTGATTGAGTCGCTCAACATCAACAGTGTTCTCGCGGTGACCACCGCAGCCCTGTTGGTGTTTGTCAGCGGTGGAGTCCTCTATCTCTCCACCATTGAGTGGCGCGACAGGCGTCGCCGCCAGCAACCGGTTCAGCCCTCAGCTCGCGCCCGCAAGTGACGCTCGAGCCGGGGGTTTTTGAACCTTGGGCCTGGGACCGTTCCGTCGAGCTGTTGGTGACAGCTCCAGATCGTTCCGCTTCTCTTCATCCAGAACCCTGGACGCTGCAGTCGCAGCAGCAGCTCCAGGACGCACTGGCGCAAAACCCTGCCAGCCCTGCTTCGATTGCTGCGGCCGAGGCACTACTGAGCTGTGGCGACTCCGTCAGCCTTCAGCAGCAGGCCGATGCCCTGCGGCAAGAGCTGGTTGGAGAGACGGTCACCTACGTGGTGAACCGGAATCTCAACTTCACCAACCACTGCGTTCAACACTGCAGCTTTTGCGCCTTTCGCCGTGATGCCGGCGCTCCAGGCGCCTACTGGCATGACCTGGAGCTGCTTCGCAGCAAGGCCGCTGA
>NZ_JAFMKL010000133.1:0-4041 GCF_017852955.1 Vulcanococcus sp. DEBay_Sum22DG08_74 | reverse complement strand
GTGTAGATCGGGAAGGACTCCTCGTAGAACGAGAAGGCCGGGTTGGGCTGATCGGTCAGGGCCAGGTTGGCCTCATAGAAGGCACCGATCGTTCCGATGTCTTCCCAATAGTCATCGAAGAGGTAGCTCTGGATGTGGTCACCCCGCTCCAAGGAGGCAGGGATCAGCTCCTTGCCAAAGTCCGTCGCGCTCGGGTTCTTCGCTAGCAAATCGAACAGGGTCTCGCGGCTGAAGACATAGATCCCCATCGATGCGAGATAGGGGCGCTTCTCGGCTTCCTCTGGGGAGAGCCCCAGACGGGAGGTGTCGACCCACATCTCCTTCAGGGCATCACCCTTGGGCTTCTCGCGGAACTCGCGAATCTTTCCTTTCTCGTCGGTGTGCATCAAGCCGAAGGCTTCGGCCTGCGGGGCATCCACCGGCAGGGCACCGATGCTGATGTCGGCGCCGGTGGCGATGTGGTGGTTGACGAACTCGCTGTAGTCCATCCGGTAGAGCTGGTCACCGGAGAGGATCAGGTAGTGGTCCACATCCCATTCCTGGAAGAGCCACTGGTACTTGCGAACAGCATCCGCTGTTCCCTCGAACCAGCTGGGGCTCTCAGGGGTCTGCTGGGCAGCAAGGACCTCGACAAAGCCCTGACCAAAGCCAGAGGAGAGGTTGTAGCTCTGGGTGAGGTGACGGTTGAGGGAAGCGCTGTTGAACTGCGTCAACACGTACATCTTGTTGATGTCGGAGTTGATGCAGTTACTGATGGGGATATCAATCAGTCGATACTTGCCAGCCAGGGGCACGGCGGGCTTGGCCCGCATCTTGGTCAGAGGGTAAAGGCGGGTCCCTGCACCGCCGCCCAGAATGATCGCCAGAACGCGCTTCATCGCTTCCCTCTACGCCAAAAGCACGGCGACGTTAAGCGATTACTGAGGCCGCTCCACGGCTTTTGGGGCACATTGGCGGCAATTCGTACGGCTTTTCCCAGAACAGCCGTGATCCCTTGAAAAACCGGTGGGGTACTTAGCCCTGGAGGTCCTCCAATTCGAACAGCTCCTGGATGACCTTCATCGCTTGGTGCCGCTGCTGACGGGGCTGGGGAGCCCTCAGTTTCGTGACGGGACCATGGAGGATTTTGTTGATGATCCCTTTGCTCAGGGCCTCGACAACCTTGCGCTCGCGGGCGGAGAGGTCAGGACCCATCCGACTCAGTGCCTTCTGGAGCTCCTGCTCGCGGATCTCCTCGAGTTGGGTGCGCAGCCTGTTGGCCACGGGGACCGCCTCTAGACCATCCCACCACTCGATGAACTGTTGCCCCTCCTGATGAAGCATGCCCTCTGCTTCAGCGGCAATCTCACGGCGCGCCTCCTGGTTGCGGGCAACCACCTCTTGGAGGTCGTCCACGTCATAGGCAGCGATGCCGCTGAGCTCGGAGACATCCGCTGAGATGTTCCGTGGCACGCCGATGTCCACCAACATCAAGGAGGAGCGTCGGTTCAATTGCCCCAAACGCTCTGCCGTAATGATCGGGTCATCGGCACCCGTGCTGGTGAACACAAGGGAACAGGTGCTCAGGCAGTGATTGAGATCGCTGAGCGGCCGGCATTGCACCGGCAGAGCGGGGAAGTCCGCCGCCATCTCCTCGGCACGGGAGACGGTTCGGTTGAGCAGGACAACACCCCTGGCTCCCTTGGCCTGAAGGTGCTGGAGAAGCAGTCGGGCCATCCGACCGGCGCCAACCACCGCAATTTGTTCCTGATCGAGGGGAACGAGATCGTCAATCCCACGGGCTTGTCCAACCTTCAGTTGGGCCAGCTCAACGGCTGCAGAGCTGATCGAAACGGCACCGGTCCCCAGGTTGGTCTCCGAACGCACCCGCTTACCAGTGCTGACGGCTTGGTTGAGCAGGCGGTTCAGGATTGGGCCGATCGAGCGATGCTCTTGGCCCAGGCGGTACATCTTTTTGACCTGGGACAGGATCTGGCCTTCCCCCAAGACCAAAGAATCCAAGCCAGCCGCGACACGCATCAGGTGCCCGATGGCCTCCTCGTGGTGGTAGGCAAAGAGGTGGGGCATGAGCTCAGAGAGCTCAAGGCCGGAATGCTGACTGAGAAAACTGCCGACGGCTGAAACCCCCTGCTCAGGGTTGCGAAGCAGGGTGTAGATCTCGAGCCGATTGCAGGTGCTGAGAATCGAGGCCTCAAGAACCTGTTCGTCCGCCCGCAGGCGCTGGAGGGAGTCCTCCATGCTCTGCTCAGCAATGCTGAGACGTTCCCGGATCTCAACCGGGGCCGTTCGGTGACTGAGTCCGACGACGGCGATGTGCATGAAGGTGGATCCGGGGGTGCGCAACAGGGACGGCTAAAAGAAAGCCGGGCCTCCCAGAGGAGACCCGGCTCGAGCTGATCGGGCGATCAGCGCAGAGCGATGCTCTGGGCTCCGTCCTTGATGTGGACCGTGGTGGTGAAACGGGCGGTGTTGTCCAGGGTGCTGATCACCAGGGAGCTGGTGCGGGTGCAGTCCTTCTCGAACTTCACGCCGTCGAAGAGCAGACCATCGGTGATGCCGGTGGCAGCGAACACCACGTTCTCGCCGCAGGCCAGTTCGTTGGCTTCGTAGACGCGGTCGGGATCGGTGATACCCATCTCGGCCAGGCGGGCCAGGTTGCCTTCCTTGGTCAGGCCTTCCCACTCGGAGGTCTGAGCGACGGCGGGGTCGTACACCAGTTGTCCCTGGAAGTGACCGCCCAGGGCGCGCAGGGCGGCTGCGGAAATCACACCCTCAGGAGCAGCGCCAATACCCATCAGACAGTGGGTACCGGTGCCTGCGAAACCACAGGCGATGGCAGCCTGCACGTCGCCATCAGAGATGGGCTGGACGCGGGCGCCGGTGGCGCGGATCTCCTTGATCAGGTCCTTGTGACGAGCGCGGTCCATCACCACGATGACCAGCTCTTCAGCGGGAAGGCCCAGGCACTCGCTCAGGATCTTGATGTTCTCGGTGGCCGACTTGTTGATGTCGACCTTGCCCTTTGCTGCCGGGGGTGCAGCCAGCTTCTTCATGTAGAAGTCGGGGGCATTGAAGAGACCGCCGCGGTCAGAGGCAGCCAAAACGGCCATCGAGCCACGCTGGCTGTTGGCACAGAGGTTGGTGCCTTCGCAGGGGTCCACAGCGAAGTCCACGCCAGGGCCGGTGCCGCTGCCGACTTCCTCACCGATGTACAGCATGGGGGCTTCGTCGCGCTCGCCCTCGCCGATCACGATGCGGCCCTGCATCTGGATCTTGTACATGCGCTCACGCATCGCCTCCACGGCGGCTGCGTCGGCCTCGTTCTTCAGGCCCATGCCGGTGAGCTTGGCGGAAGCAATGCCTGCCTGCTCAACAACCTCGAGAATTTCTTGAATCAGGGTGCGATCCACGGCGGTCCGGCGATGGGAAGGGTTGAAGCGCTGAAAGGGCTCTGGGGCTCTGGAGACCTGCATTGACGGCCGTGAGGACCAGTCAATGAGTGGAAGTCCAGCGCCAGCAGGGCCTTTCGGGCTTTTAGCGCCGCTCACTGTATCAGTGCTTCACGGCGCGCCGAGCCGAAGCAGCCTTTGAAAAAGAGGGGGGATGGCGATTCCTACAATCGGCCCCTGTTCAGCCGCGGTTGCGCCCCATGAGCACCAAGTCCCTGGTGATCTCCCCCTCGATTCTGTCCGCGGACTTTTCCCGGCTTGGGGAAGACGTGCGTGCGGTGGATGAAGCCGGTGCGGACTGGATTCACGTGGATGTGATGGACGGACGCTTTGTCCCCAACATCACCATCGGCCCAATGATCGTCGAGGCCCTGCGCCCGGTGACCAAAAAGCCCCTGGACGTTCACCTGATGATCGTCGAGCCGGAAAAGTACGTCCCCGACTTCGCCAAAGCCGGTGCGGACATCATTTCCGTGCAAGTCGAAGCCTGCACCCACCTGCACCGCAACCTCGCGCAGATCAAAGATCTCGGCAAGATGGCCGGTGCGGTGCTCAACCCCGGCACCCCGATCGACACCCTCGAGTACTGCCT
>NZ_JAFMKL010000029.1:0-17606 GCF_017852955.1 Vulcanococcus sp. DEBay_Sum22DG08_74 | reverse complement strand
TAGAGCGACGGTTTCCTAAACCGTAGGTCGTGGGTTCGAGTCCCGCCAGCCCCGTCTTCGATTCGCGCAGGGGTATTGACCGCTACCGGTAGTGGCGTGCTGAACGTTGCCACTGCCGCTAGCGTGGTGCCAATCGCCACACGGCCATGGCACAGCTGCATGATCTCAGGCTGCGGCTACTGGTGCAACAGGAGAGTGAGCGCATCGTCGACAGCCTCCCGGACGGCCTCGACCTCTCTGTGATCCAGGCCCGCTGCCTCTGCTGGTTAGCCCTCCTGGCCGAGGCCCATGAGGACAGCGCCAATGAGGCGGTCAGCGATGGGGACACCGATCAGGCCATGGCCTGGTTTGCCGACTCCATGCGCCTGCGTGACGTCATTCAGGTGGTGAGCTCGATCGAGATCCCCATCCCAGGAGCCACTGAGGACGCCAGTGATTCCGGGGACTCCCTGGCCGCTTAAGACGCCAAATTCAGATTCCCTTTATTTCTGAGTCGTCCTGGTGTCATGATTGGACTTGACCAATGAAGGGACTGCGGTGCCGGAAGAGCCCTGCCAATGCCCTGACTGTCAGCGCTTTTATCGGGAGCACGACCGACTGATTCGGGAGAACCCGACGCTGCGTCAGCAACAGGAGTTGAGCTGGGCTGCCCTGCAGTCATTCCGCACCCTGGCTGGTCGGGTCCTCGAGGATCTTCAGAAGTCCACCCCTGAGCCGGGTGTTGACTCGGCCCCTGCCGCCGCCGCCGGAGGCCCCCAGGAGGCCTCGGCGCAGGACGCACTCCAGCAGGCCGTCAGCGACCTCGAGAACATCAACGCCCACCTGTTCTCGATCGAGGCCCTGATGGAGCGCATCTTTGATGTGCGCGTTCCCGAGCCCGTTGAGCAGAAGTTCCGCGAGATCGCCGGTGAGTTAGCGCCCGATCCGTTGAACGCCGATCGCCTCCGCCTCAACCGTTTGCTGCATCAGACCCCCGATCTTCCGGATCGCTGATCAGCCGGGCAATCATCCCCTCCTCATCGGCGGGGATCTGCAGCCATTGGGGCTTCCCGAGCCAGGCCAGCTCCGTCTGGAGCTGCTGAGCCAGAGCGGTGTCATTGGCACCGATCCCTCCGGATAGGGCGATCTGATCGACGCCCCCCAGGCTGGCGGCCATGGCGGCAATTCCCGCTTTCAGCCGGTGCAGGAAGACCGCGAGTGCTAGTTGGGCGCCGCTGTGCCCCCGCTCAGCCGCCCCGCGCAGCTCCTGCCAGTCGCCGCTCAGGCCGGAGAGACCGGCGAGTCCGCTGTGGTGGTTGAGTTGCTCCTCCAGTTCGGCGGCAGCCATCCCGTCCTTCAGCAGCGCCAGCAGCAGGCCAGGGTCGATGGAGCCGCTGCGGGTGGCCATTACCAGCCCTTCCATCGGGGTGAAGCCCATGGTCGTGTCCACGCAGCGGCCTTCGGCGATGGCGGCCAAGGAACAGCCGGCCCCCAGGTGAACGCTGATCAGCCGCGGCCCCGCGGCCTGCCGGGCCACGTGTTGGTGGTTGAGTCCATGGAAGCCAAAGCGGCGGTAGCCCCGGCTCCGCAGCGCCAGGGGGATGGCATAGCTGTAGGCCGCCTCCGGCAGGGTCGCGTGAAAGGCCGTATCGAAGCAGGCCCATTGCGGCAGCTGGGGTCGCTGCTGCTGGAGCCAGCGCATCGCCTCCAGAGCTGGTGGATTGTGCAGCGGTGCCAGCGGGCTTAAGGCCTCGAGCTGCGCCAGGGTCGTGGCGTTGATGGGCGTGGGTTCGCGAAAGACCTCGCCGCCATGGACGACCCGGTGGCCCGCGCGCTCAAGTTGGCCCCACCAGGGGGCCAACGCTGGCTTGAGCCAGGTGTCCAGGGCCGCCGGGAGCTCCAGACCCGAACGGGAGTCGCTCCAGAGCCGCTGCTCTGCTGCCGCGTCAAAGACAGCTGCCTTGAGACTGGAGCTGCCCAGATTCAGCACCAGAAGCGCCACGGCGCCGCTTGCTCCTTACTCGTCGAGGTTGCAGGTGATCGTGACGGGGAAGGCCTCGGCCTTCCAGATCCGATCGGCGTACTCCTTGATCGAGCGATCGGAGGAGAAGAAGCCGGTGCGGGCCGTGTTCAGCAGGGACATCCGGTTCCAGGCATGGCGATCCGCCCAGGCCTGACTGACCTGTTGTTGCACCCGCAGGTAGTCGGTGAAGTCAGCCAAGACACAGAAGGGATCGCGGCCGGTCAAGTTCTCCAGCAGGGGCCGGAAGAGGTCACCGTCGCCGCCACTGAAGTGGCCCTGCTCCACCAGCTTCAGCACCTGCTGCAGCTCAGGCAGTTTGGCGATGTGCTCCCAGGGGCGATAGCCCTCGCTCTGGAGTTGGGTCACCTCGGTTTCGGTCATGCCGAAGAGGAAGAAGTTCTCGGCTCCCACCTGTTCGCGGATCTCGACGTTGGCGCCATCGAGGGTGCCGATGGTCAGGGCCCCATTCATGGCGAACTTCATGTTGCCGGTGCCGGAGGCCTCCAGACCGGCGGTGGAGATTTGCTCCGAGAGGTCTGAGGCTGGGTAGACCCGCTCGCCCAGCTTCACGTTGTAGTCGGGAAGGAAGACCACCCGCAGCCGCCCGTCCATGTCGGGGTCTGAGTTGATCGTCTCGGCGATCCCGTTGAGGAAGCGGATGATCAGCTTGGCCATGTAGTAGCCGGGGGCCGCCTTGCCGCCAAAGATCACGGTGCGGGGGGCCATGTCCTGGGCCTGGCCGTTCTTGATCCGCAGGTACTGGGCAATCACCTGCAGGGCATTGAGGTGCTGGCGCTTGTACTCGTGGATCCGTTTGACCTGAACGTCAAACATCGAGGAGGGATCCACCAGCAGTCCGCTTTGGCGGTGGATGTAGTTGGCCAGCTGCCGCTTGCTGGCGAGCTTGGTCTGCTCCCAGCGCTCCAGGAAGCCGCTGTCGTGTTGGTACTGCTCGAGCTGTTTGAGCTGATCGAGGTCCGAGACCCAACCTTCACCGATGCTCTCGGCCAGCAGCTTGCGCAGGGGGGGATTGGAGAGGGCGACCCAGCGCCGGGGGGTCACGCCGTTGGTGACATTGGTGAACTTCTCCGGCCAGAGCTCCGCGAACTCGGGGAACAACTTGGTGCGGACCAGTTCGCTGTGGAGGGCGGCCACACCGTTGATGTGGTGGGAGGCCACGGTGGCGAGGTTCGCCATGCGCACCGCTTTTTGACCGTCCTCATCAATGATCGAGAGCTTGCGCAGCAGCACTTCGTTGCCCGGGTAGCGCAGGCGAACGCTCTGGAGGAAGCGGCGATTGATCTCGTAGATCAGCTCCAGATGACGCGGCAGCAGGGAGCCGAACAGGGGTAGGCCCCATTTCTCCAGTGCTTCCGGCAGCAGGGTGTGGTTCGTGTAGGCGACCGAGCGGCAGGTGATGTCCCAGGCCTGCTCCCAGGTCAGGTGCTTGTCGTCGATCAGCAGACGCATCAACTCGGCCACGGCGATGGCCGGATGGGTGTCGTTCAGCTGCACGGCCCAGTGGTCGGGGAATTCCTCGACCGGGATGCCCCGCTGCTCCAGGCTGCGCAGCATGTCCTGCAGCGAGCAGCTCACGAAGAAGTGCTGCTGCTTCAGGCGGAGCCGACGGCCTTCATCGGTGCCGTCGTTGGGATAGAGCACCTTGGAGAGGGTTTCGCTCCCCACTTTTTCCTCAACGGCGCCGTAGTAGTCGCCGATGTTGAAGGCGTAGAAGTCGAAGCTTTCGCTGGCGTCGGCGCGCCAGAGGCGCAGGCGATCACAGGTGTTCACCCGGTAGCCGAGCACGGGCACGTCATGGGGCACACCGATGGCGTGCTCATCGGGGATCCAGCGCACGCGGTAGTTGCCGCGCTCGTCCCGGTAGCTCTCGGTGCGTCCGCCGAAGCCGACGAAGCAGGCCTGATCGGGGTGGGGGATTTCCCAGGGCCAGCCGCCCTTGAGCCACTTGTCGGTGATCTCGACCTGCCAGCCGTCCCGGATCAGCTGGTCAAAGATCCCGAACTCGTAGCGAATCCCGTAGCCCGTGGCGGGGATCTCCAGGCTCGCCAGGGACTCCATGTAGCAAGCCGCCAGGCGACCCAGGCCGCCGTTCCCCAGGCCCGGCTCTTCCTCCACCTCAAGGATCTCTTCGAGGCTGTCGATGCCAAAGCGGCGCAGGGCTTCTGTCGCCGCCTCCTGGATGCCGAGCATCAGCAGGTTGTTGCCCAGCTGGGGGCCGATCAGGAATTCCGCGGACAGATAGGCCACCACCCGCGTCGGGGTGGCTCGGATCGCCTCAATGCCCGCCAGATAGCGGGTCATCAAGCGGTCGCGAACCGCGTGGCTGAGGGCCAGGTAGAGGTCGTGGCGGCTGGCGGTTGGAGCCAGCTTTCCCAATGTGTAGAAGAGGTGTTCGGCCATGCCGTCGAACACGTCATCGGCAGCCAAGCCGCTGCGGTCGGGATCGGCGTAGCAACCGGGCGTGGGCAGTTGCAGTTGACGCGGCGATTGCTCTTTCATCAGGCCAGCTCGGTTGGGACTGCAGTGCTCCACTGCCAGTGACTGATCTCCGGGGCATCCATCCCGTGCTCGTGCGCGTAGGCGCGATTCGCCAGGATCGATTCCTTCATCTGCTCTTTGATGTGAGCAGCGCGGGACATTAACCCCGGAACTCTGTCGATCACATCAATCACCAGGCTGAACCGGTCGATCTGGTTGTTCATCGCCAGTTCAAGCGGGGTGTTGATGTTGCCTTTTTCCTTGTATCCGCGGACGTGGAAATTGGCATGGTTGCGGCGCCGGTAGGTCAACCGGTGGATCAACCAGGGGTAGCCATGGAAGTTGAACAGCACGGGGCGATTTGTGGTGAAGAGTGTGTCGAAATCCCGATCGCTTAAGCCGTGGGGATGCTCGCTCGGTTGGGTCAGGGCAAAGAGTTTCACCACGTTCAGTACCCGGACCCGCAGCTCAGGCAGCTCCCGGCGCAGGATCTCAACGGCCGCCAGGGTCTCCTGGGTGGGGATGTCCCCGGCGCAGGCCATCACCACGTCGGGCTCATCCGGTTCACCGCGGACGTGGTCGTTGCTGGCCCAGCTCCAGAGGCCGATGCCCTTGGCCACATGGGCGCGGGCCTGCTCGAGGGAGAGGTACTGCAGGTGCTCTTGCTTGTCGCTGACGATCAGGTTGCAGACGTCGGGCTCGACGAGGGCCTCCTCGGCCACGGCCAGCAGGCAGTTGGCATCGGCCGGCAGGTAGACCCGCACCACATCGCCGCTCTTGTTGCCGGTCAGATCAATGAAGCCCGGGTCTTGGTGGGTGAACCCGTTGTGGTCCTGCCGCCAGACCGTGGAGGAGATCAGGCAGGTCCAGGGGGCGATGGAGGCGCGCCAGGGCGCGTGGTGGCGGCAGCTCTCCAACCATTTGGCGTGCTGGTTGAACATCGAGGCGATCACGTGGGCGAAGGCCTCGTAGGTGTGGAACAGGCCGTAGCGGCCGGTCAGGAGATAGCCCTCGAGCATCCCCACCAGGGTGTGTTCGCTGAGCATCTCCACCACCCGTCCCTGCCGGGCCAGCTCGCCGCCATCGCTGTCCTCGGGGCGTAGTTCCTCCATCCAGACCTTTTTGCTGCGCTCGTAGATGGCCTGCAGCCGGTTGGAGGCGGTTTCGTCGGGGCCGAACACCCGCAGGTTGTTCGGGTTGTCGGCGATTGCATCCCGCAGCAGCTCCCCGAGGGCGGCGGTGTTGCCATGGCGGCTGACTCCGGGTTCGGCGACCGGCACCGCATACCGTTCGCGATCCGGCAGGGTCAGTTGCTGGCGCAGTCGCCCGCCGTTGGCATGGGGGTTGGAGCCCATGCGCTGGGCGCCGCTCGGTGAGAGCGCCTGCAGTTCGGGTCGCAGTCGTCCCTCGTCATCAAAGAGTTCTTCGGGGCGATAGCTCTTGAGCCAGGCCTCCAGTTGCTGAAGTTGGGCGGGGTCTTGTTTGGGGTTCGGCAGGGGCACCTGATGGGCGCGCCAGGACCCTTCAATCCGATGGCCGTTGAGCGCCTCAGGCCCGGTCCAACCCTTGGGGGAGCGCAACACGATCATCGGCCAGATCGGCCGGCTGGCGTGCGCCGCGCCGCCTTCTGCCTCGGCCTGCTGGCGGATCGCTTGGAGCCGGGAGACCACCTGATCCATCGCCGCGGCCATCGCTTGGTGCATGGCCCGGGGCTCGCTGCCCTCCACAAACAGCGGCTCCCAGCCGTAGCCCCGCAGCAGGCTGCTGAGCTCCTCCTTGGGAATCCGGGCCAGCAGCGTTGGGTTGGCGATCTTGTAGCCGTTCAGGTGCAGCACCGGCAGCACCACCCCATCGCTGATGGGGTTGAGGAACTTATTGATATGCCAGCTGGTGGCCAGGGGGCCGGTCTCCGCCTCCCCATCGCCGACACAGGCGATGGCGATCAGGTCCGGGTTGTCGAAGACCGCACCGCAGGCGTGGGAGAGCACATAGCCCAGTTCGCCGCCTTCATGGATCGAACCAGGGGTCTCCGGGGTGCAGTGGCTACCGATGTGCCCAGGAAAAGAGAACTGTTTGAAAAAGCGTTTGAGGCCTTCTGTGTCCTGGGACTTGTCGGGATAGATCTCCGAATAGGAGCCATCCAGATAGGTGGGGCCGAGCACCCCCGGGGCCCCATGGCCCGGACCGGAGAGATAGATCGCATTGAGCCCGTGGCGTTGGATCACCCGATTGGCGTGGGCCCAGATGAAGGCTTGACCTGGGCTTGACCCCCAGTGACCGAGCAGGCGGTTCTTGATGTGCTCCGGCTTCAGCGGTTCCCGCAGCAGCGGGTTGTCCTGGAGGTAGATCATTCCCACCGCCAGGTAGTTGGCGGCCCGCCACCAGGCGTCCAGTCCCTCAAACTCCTCTGCTGGCCTGAGATGGGCGGAATCCGTGGCCATGGCTCCAGCTGCTGATGCCTGGCCGGAAAGTAGCCGTTGTCACAGGAGATGGCGCCGTCGGGCGAGACTCTCGTTCGGAATCACTCACGACTGCTATGCCGGAGATCGGCGCCCATCAGCTCGAGGTGGTCGAAACCCTGATTGGGGTTGGCCGCTTCTTGGTGATTTTTGTGGCCGCTCGCCTACTGGCGGAACTGCTGGTGCGCTGGCAGTTGCCCACCATCCTTGGTGAGCTGATCGCCGGCGTGATCATCGGTGCCTCTGGCCTGCACCTGATCGTGCCGCCGGAGACCCAGGCGGCGGTGGCCAATTGGGCTCTCCAGTTGATGGGCTCGCTTGCGGATGTGCCGCCCCAGCTGGTCGGCGAGGTCTACAACGAAAGTTTCCCGAGCCTGCAGGCGGTGGCCACCTTGGGCCTCTTTGCCCTGCTGTTCCTGACGGGTCTCGAAAGCGACCTCGATGAGCTCGTGGCCGTCGGTGCCCAGGCGATCACCGTGGCTGTCGCCGGCGTGGCGGTGCCCTTTGCCCTCGGTACAGCTGGCTTGATGGCGCTCTTCCACGTGGAGGTGATCCCCGCCGTGTTTGCCGGGGCGGCCATGACGGCCACCAGCATCGGCATCACAGCGAGTGTCTTTGGTGAGCTGAAGATGCTGCGCTCCCGGGAGGGGCAGATCGTGATCGGCGCCGCCGTCCTGGACGACATCCTCGGCATCGTCATCCTCGCGGTGGTGGTGAGCATCGCTGGCGGCGGCAGCCTGGAGCTGGGCCCGATCCTCAAGCTGCTGGCCGCGGCCGTGGTGTTTGTGGTTGCTGCCATTGGCCTGAGCCGCACCGCGGCGCCTGGTTTCGACTGGTTGATTGATCGCCTCAAGGCCCCAGGCGATGTGGTGGTGGCCTCGTTTGTGGTGCTCACCCTGTGCTGTTTCGCTGCTACGGCCATTGGCCTGGAGGCGGCCCTGGGTGCCTTTGCCGCGGGCTTGATCCTGAGCAAGTCGAACCACACCCATGCGATCGAGGCGGCGGTGAAGCCGGTGGTGGCCCTCTTCGCCACGATCTTCTTCGTCTTGATCGGCACCGGCATGGATCTCTCGGTGCTCAATCCCCTAGACCCCGAGAACCGCGCCGGTCTTGTGATCGCCGCTTTCCTGCTGGTGGTGGCGATCCTGGGCAAGGTCGTCTCCGGCTGGACCTTTGTTTCCAAGGAACCCACGAACCGTCTGGTGGTGGGTCTGGGGATGATGCCCCGCGGTGAGGTGGGCCTGATCTTCCTGGGGCTTGGCACCCAGGCCAAGCTGCTCAGCCCGGCCCTGGAGGCAGCGATCCTGCTGATGGTGATTGGCACCACCTTCCTGGCGCCGATCCTGCTCAGACTGGTCCTGGCTGGAAAGAGTGATGGACCCGACCTCGACCCCCTCGCCGAAATCCCCACTTAAGGGCTGGCAGTTCAGCTGGGGCGGCTGGTTGGACAACCGCCACGGGGAGTGGTGGCTGCTCGCCCAGCTGCTGTTGATCGCAGCCACCCTGTTGCCGGCCTGGCCGGCCCCGGGCAGCTGGGGCTATGCCTGGCCCTTGCCGCTTGCCCTTGCTGGCGTTCTGCTGCTCTTGGTTGGCCTGGCGCTGGCCGCCCAGGCCTTCTGGCGCTTGGGACCCAGCCTGACGCCGTTGCCGGATCCCAAGCCTGGGGCCGCTTTGGTGACGACCGGGGCCTATGGGCGCTGCCGCCATCCGCTGTATCAAGCCGTGTTGCTCTGTGAGCTCGGGGTGGCCCTGGCCCTCGGCAGCCTGTTCCACCTGGGCCTGTTCCTGGCCCTGGCCGCGGTGCTGGGCGGCAAAGCGCGGCGGGAGGAGCGTTTCCTCGTGCCGCTCCATCCGGAGTACGTCAGTTACCGGCGCAGCACCCCGGCGATCTTGCCGGGGTTGCCTTGGCTGGATTGGCGGAGCTGAGCCGCTAGAGCCCGCGCTCCTCCAGCTGCCGCGCAGCGCGCTCGAAGACCTCAGGTCCTGCATCCCGTTGGCCAGCGGCCTGGCCCAGGTCCCGGCGCCAATGGCGGGCGCCGCTGACGCCTTCCACCACCTGCACCAGGTGCCGGGCGATGGACCAGAGCCGCCCGCCGCTGCCGCACCAGCGCTCGGCATAGGGAATCAGGCCCCGCACCACCGTGGAGGCCTTGGCGACCGGTTGGCTGCTGTCGCCAAACAGGTCCCGGTCCACCGTGGCCCAGCGCAGCGGGTGGTCGTAGGCGGCCCGGCCCACCATCACCCCATCCACGGCCTCGAGCTGCTCCAGGCAGCTGCTGAGCTCCAGCAGGCCTCCGTTCAGTTCAATCGTCAGCTGGGGCCGGTCCGCCTTGAGCTGATGCACGAGCTCGTAGCGCAGGGGAGGAATGGTGCGGTTTTGCTTGGGATCCAACCCCTCGAGCCAGGCCTTACGGGCGTGCACGCTGAAGCGCTGCGCCCCGGCCGCGGCCACCGTGTCGACAAAGGCCAGCAGCTCCCCATAGGAATCCCGCTCATCGATGCCGATGCGGTGCTTCACCGTGACCGGCAGCGGCGAGGCCTGGGCCATGGCGCTGATGCAGCGGGCCACCTGTTCGGGTTCGGCCATCAGGCAGGCGCCAAAGCGCCCTTTCTGGACCTTTTCGCTTGGACAGCCGACGTTGAGGTTGATCTCGTCGTAGCCCCGGTCCGCGGCAATGCGCGCGGCCTCGGCCAGCAGCACCGGGTCATCCCCGCCCACCTGCAGGGCAATCGGATGCTCGATCGGATCGAAGTCAATCAGCCGGTCCCGCCGTTCGCTGTGGTGGAGCGCTTGGGCCACCACCATTTCGGTGTAGAGCAGGCTCCGGCGGCTGATCTGCCGCATCAGCACCCGGAAGTGCCGATCGGTGTAGTCCATCATCGGAGCCACACTGAAGCGGTAGGCCCCGTTCAGCAGCGAATCGGGCATCACCCCATGCTCGCCTTTCACGCTGATGCCCCCCCGTTCTGAGCACTGGTCCCTGGTGGTGGCGGGCGGTGGTCCGGCGGGATTCATGGCGGCCATCGCCGCGGCCGAGGCCGGTCAGCGGCGGGTCCTGGTGCTGGAGAGCACCCCCGAGCCCCTGGGCAAGGTTTTGATCAGCGGTGGCGGCCGCTGCAATGTCACCCATGCCTGCTGGGATCCGCGGGAATTGGTGGGCTTCTATCCCCGCGGCGGCAAGGCCCTGCGGGGACCCTTCAGCCGCTTTGCTGCCGGTGATGCCGTGTCTTGGTTTGACGACCACGGCCTGACCCTGGTGGAGGAGGCCGATGGCCGGATGTTCCCCCAGGCCAACCGCTCAACGGCCGTGATTCAGTGCCTCAGGCAGGCGGCGGAACGGGCCGGGGTGACCCTGCGCAGCAGCGAGGCGCTCCAGCAGGCCGAGCAGCGGCCCGCGGGTGGTTTTGCCCTCAGCCTGCGCAGCGGCATCCATCTCAGTACTGACCGGCTGGTGCTCGCCACCGGGAGTCACCCCAGTGGTCGGCGTTTGGCTTCAGGCCTGGGCCATGGCTTGGTGGCCCCGGTTCCGTCCCTCTTCACCCTCGCCTTTAAGCCCAATCCCCTGCTGCCTTTGGCCGGGGTCGTGATGGATCCGGTGGACCTGGAGCTGGAGGCCGGCGGGCAGCGCTTCCGCCAGAGCGGCCCGGTGCTGATCACCCACTGGGGTCTGAGCGGGCCGGCGACCCTGCGGCTGACGGCCTTCGCCGCCCGGGCCCTCCACGGCGAGGGCTACCGGGGCAGCCTGCAGGTGGATTGGAGCGGCGGCCGCAGCCAGCAGCAGCTGGAAGAGCTCTTCGCGGCTTGCCGGCGTGATCAGGCCAAGCGTCAGCTCAGCAATGCCCGCCCCTGGCCAGGCCTCAGCCGACGCCTCTGGCAGCACCTGCTCGATCAGCAGGGGGTTGAGCCCGATCGCCGTTGGGCGGATTTGGCCAAGCGTCAGCAGTTGGGTCTGCTGGAGGCCCTGCGCCGCAGCCGCTTCCCCGTGGCAGGCCGCGGCCCCTTCGGCGAAGAATTCGTGACCGCCGGAGGCGTGCCTGTGGGGGAGGTCAACCTGGCCACGATGGAGAGCCGCAAGGTGGAGGGTCTCTACCTGGTGGGGGAGCTCCTGGATGTCGATGGCGTCACCGGTGGCTTCAACTTCCAGCACTGCTGGAGTTCCGGCTGGCTGGCGGGGCAGGCGATTGCGGCGGCCGGAGCTAGTTGATCTGATCGAAGATCGAGAACATCGGCAGGTACATCGCCAGCAGGATCGAGCCAACGATGCCGCCCACGATCACGATCATGGCCGGCTCCAGCATTGAGGTCAGGGCCTTGACGGCGGCTTCCACCTCGTCTTCGTAGAAGTCCGCCACCTTCGAGAGCATGGCGTCCATCTGGCCGGTTTCTTCGCCGATGGCGAGCATGCTCAAGGCCAGCTCTGGGAACACCTTTTTGCGCTCCAGGGCGACGCTCAGGGGGATGCCCTCCTGCACGTCCTGACGGGAGCCGACGATGGCGTCGGCAATCACGGCGTTGCCCGCGGTTTCCTGCACGATCTCCAGGGACAGCAGGATCGGCACCCCCGCGCGGGTCAGGGAGCTGAAGGTGCGGCAGAACTTGGCCGTGGCTGTTTTCTGGATCAGGTCGCCAAAGAGCGGCAGCTTCAGCAGTAGTCCGTCCACGCGCCGGCGCCCGCTGGCGGTCGCGTAGTAGCGGCCAAACATCCAGACCCCCACAGCGATCGCCAGGGCCAGGAACAGGGAAAAGGAGGACCGCAGCAAGGCGCTGAGGTCGACCATCATTTGGGTGAAGAGGGGGAGTTCAGCCCCGAGGTCTTCGAAGATCCCAGCGAAGGTGGGGATCAGGAAGATCGTCATCCCCAGGAACACCAGGATCGCGATCGCCAGCACGGCCACGGGATAGCCCATGGCGCCCTTGATTTGGTTCTGCAGCCGGGCATTGCCCTCGAGCAACTTGGCCAGGCGGCGCAGGCTTTCGTCCAGCACGCCCCCCGCTTCTCCGGCTTCCACCATGGCGATGGTGAGCTTGTCGAACACCCGCGGCCAGGAGCGCAGTGCTGCCCCCAGGCTGCCCCCTTGGTTCACGTCCGTGCTGACGGCGGTGAGTGCCCGCTTGAACAGCGGCATGCGCTGCTGACGGGCCATGAGATCGAGGCTGCGCACGATCGGGACCCCCGCATCCACGAGGGCCGCCAGCTTGTTGGCAAAGAGGGCCTTCTCGCGGATGCCGGGCTTGGCCTCCAGCAGGCTGGAGAGATCCATGCCAAAGACCGTGCTCCCGGCCGCGGCGCTGGGTGTGGTTGCGGCGAGCTCCAGGCTGGTGGCGACGATGCCCCGGCGCCTCAGGTCCCGCCGGGCGCGGCTGAGATCACTGGCCTGCAGTTGCAGCGTCCGGGTTTGACCGGAGCGATTGGTGTAGGTGGCGCTGAACTGGGGCACTAGCCCTCCAGGAGCCGCTGCAGCTCATCGGGTTTGCTCGCTTTGGCGAGGGCTTCGCTGCGCTCGACGGCTCCGGCCTGCACCAGGTTCGCCAGGGCGCGCTCGAGGGTTTGCATCCCCTGCTGGCCGCCCGTTTGGATCTGGGAATAGAGCTGGGCGGTTTTGCCCTCCCGGATCAAGTTGGCGATGGCGGGGGTGTTGATCAGGATTTCTTGGGCCATGACCCGCCCGAATTGCCCTGGTTTGGGGTTCTGGCGTTTGCAGAGGGTCTGGGAGAACACCCCCACCAGGGAGCCACTGAGCTGAACCCTGATCTGGGTTTGCTGCTCTGGCGGGAAGACATCCACCATGCGATCGACGGTTTGGGCCGCCGAGCTGGTGTGCAGGGTGCCAAAGACCAGGTGGCCCGTCTCTGAGGCGGTGATGGCCAACTGGATCGTTTCCAGATCCCGCATTTCGCCCACCAGGATCACGTCGGGGTCCTCCCGCAGGGCGGCGCGTAGGGCGGCGCCAAAGCTGCGGGTGTCATCCCCCAGCTGGCGCTGGTGGATCACGCTTTTGTCGTTGCGGTAGGTGAATTCGATCGGATCTTCGATCGTGAGGATGTGCTCGGCGCGGCTGCGGTTGATGTGATCCAGCAGGGCCGCCAGCGTCGTGGTTTTGCCTGAGCCGGTGGGCCCGGTCACCAGCACCAGACCCCTGGGGCGGCGGCTGGTTTCCTCGACGATGGGCGGTAGGCCCAGGCTCTCCAGGCTGGGGATTGTGCTGCCGAGGGCCCGCAGACAGGCCGCGTAACTCCCCCGCTGGCGGTAGACATTGACCCGAAAGCGGGAGACGCCTTTGAGGCCATAGGCGCAGTCCAGCTCCCAGGTTTGCTCCAGCTGCTTGCGCTGGGCGTTGTTGATCATCGAGAAGATCAACCGGTTGCAGAGGTCCTCGCTGAGCCGCTCCTCCCGCATCGGTTTGAGCGCCCCACTGAAGCGGCCGTAGGGCGGTTGGCCGGCCGCCAGGTGCAAGTCGCTGCCACCTGCCTCGACCAGCTCCTCCATCAACTGTTCGATCTGGAGCTCCATGCAGCTCGCGGGGCCAGTGGCTGTCCTCAGTGTGGGAAGCCCGCCAGGGCCTGGCAATGGCGCTGCTTAATGCAGTTGCCGGGGGGTCAGGCAATAGGGGCACTCCAGCCACTCATCCCGCATCCCCGCTCCGCAGCCCTGGCAGGTGATCGTGTGCAGGGCCTTGGCCCGGCGCTCGGTTTCCAGGCTGGAGTCCGTGAGGATCATCCGCTCGATTTCCTCCAGGGTGGTTTCCCCTTGGCGCACCAGGTCGAGGCCGTAACCCAACAGGGTTTTCATGCCGTTCTCGATGGCGAGCTTGCGCAGTCGATCGGTGCTGGCCTCCTGGGCAATGGCGCTGGCGAGGGTGTCGTTGACGCGCAGCACCTCGTAGACCCCCACCCGGCCCTTGTATCCCAGCCCCTGGCAGCTGGGGCAGGGGTTGCTGTCACTGGCTTGCAAGCGCTTGGCCTTGAAGAAAGTGATCGCCTGCTCGTTGCTGGCAAACAGGCCAAAGCGGCCCAGGTCCTGCTCACTGGGGTGATAAGGCTGCCGGCAGTCCGGGCAGACCCGCCGCACCAGGCGCTGGGAGACGATTCCGATCAAGGAGGCGCTCACCATGAAGGGCTCCACGCCCATTTCCGAGAGGCGGGCGATGGCGCTGGGGGCGTCGTTGCAGTGGAGGGTGGTCAGCACCAGGTGGCCAGTCAGCGCCGCCTCGATGGCGGTTTTGGCCGTTTCCCGGTCCCGGGTTTCCCCCACCAGCAGGACATCGGGGTCTTGCCGCATGAAGGCCCGCAGGGCCATGGCGAAGTCGTAGCCCTTCTCCCGGTTGACCTGGGTTTGGGCAATCCCCTTGAGGGTGTATTCGATCGGGTCCTCGACCGTGGAGATGTTGATCCCAGGCTCATTGCGTTCGGCGAGCAGCGAATAGAGCGTGGTGCTCTTGCCTGAGCCCGTCGGCCCAGTCACCAGGAGCATTCCGAAGGGCTTGCTGCCCATCTCCCGGACACTGGCCAGGACCGCGGGCTCGCTGATAAGGCGGTCGAGGCCGAGGTGCGTCGCGCCGCTATCCAGCAGACGCATGCAGACCTTCTCGCCATAGCGGGTGGGCAGGGTGCTCACCCGCAGGTCAAACAGGCGACCTTGATAGCGCCGCCGGATGCGGCCGTCCTGGGGAAGCCGGCGTTCAGCGATGTCCAGGTCCGCCATGATTTTTAGGCGGGAGGTCACCGCGGGGGTCAGTTGTTTCGGCAGCTTCTCCAACGGCTCGAGCACCCCGTCTTGGCGCAAGCGAATCAGCAGTCCGTCCTCTTGCGGTTCCAGGTGGATGTCGCTGGCACTGCGCTCGAGCGCTTGCACCAGGATCCGGTCCACCAGGCTCACCACCGGTGAGGCGTTGGAGGCCTTGAGGCTGGCTTCGACATCCAACTCGCTGAGGCTGTCCTCGGGCGCGTCCTCAAGGGGGCCCTCGAGTTTGAGGTCCTCAAACAGGGAGATCCGGTTGGGGGTCTCCTGCGGAGCTGCAACCGCGGCCGGCGTAGCGGGGGATGGAGATGGAGGTTGATTCAGGACGGTTTGCAGGTCCCCTTGGAGGGCCAGTCGCAGTGCCAGGGGCGGTCCCTCGGGGCATGCCTCGCGGAGGGTCTGGCGTTGCTCGGCGCCCCAGTGGGTTGGCACGGCCACCGTCAGGGTGTTGTTGGCGTAGGCCACGGGAAGGCAGCCGAGATCCCTGCAGCTCTCCTGTGTCAGTTGCGGATGCCAGCTCCAGCGTTGGTCTCCAGCGGCGCTCAATTCAGAGCGCGTGAGGACGGCTTCCTGCAGCAGCAATTCGACCTCAAGTCGCTGCTGCTCAGGGCTTTGGGCCTCGGCCACCGGCCGCTGGGGAATGGTGCTGGCGCTTGCTGTCATCAGCCGCTCCGCCGAGGAGGTGCGGGCTTCCGCCGCTTGTGGGGTGGCGCCCCTTCACATCAACATGTCTAGATCAGATCTCCGGTTCGGTCAGCATGAGCGGCGACGCGACTCCGTTTCCCCAGGACTCCGCCCCGGCCCCAGCTGAGGCCGCGGCAGCGCCAGAAGCCACTCCTGCAGTGGATTCGGCCCCGGCTGAGGTAGCGGCTGAGCCCAGCGCCGATCCCGAACAGCGGGTCCGGGAACTGGAGGCTGAGCTGACGGCCCTGAAGGCCGAGCACGAGAGCGTCCGCAGTCAGTACATGCGGATTGCGGCGGACTTCGACAACTTCCGTAAGCGCCAGAGCCGCGATCAAGAGGACCAGCGCACCCTGATCGCCTGCTCCACCCTGAGCGAGATCCTGCCGGTGGTGGACAACTTCGAGCGGGCCCGCCAGCAGCTGGATCCCCAGGCCGAGGAGGCCCAGGCCATCCACCGCAGCTACCAGGGGCTCTACAAGCAACTGGTGGATGTGTTCAAGCAGTTGGGCGTCTCACCGATGCGGGTTGAAGGCGAGCCCTTCGATCCCACCCTCCATGAGGCGGTTCTGCGGGAACCCAGCGATGAGCACGCCGAGGACCTGGTGATCGCTGAACTGCAGCGGGGCTATCACCTGAACGATCGCGTGCTGCGGCACGCCCTGGTCAAAGTCTCGATGGGTCCAGGCCCCAGTGGTGATGCCGCACCGGCCAGCTCCACGGATGACGCTGCACCCTCCGAAGAGGGCTGAGCATGGCCGATTTTTATGACCTCCTTGGGGTCAGCCGCGACGCTGATGCGGACACGCTGAAGCGGTCCTATCGCCGCCTGGCGCGTCAGTACCACCCGGACATCAACAAAGATCCCGGCGCGGAAGACAAGTTCAAGGAGATCGGCCGTGCCTATGAGGTGCTGAGTGATCCCCAGACCCGGGCCCGCTACGACCAGTTCGGCGAAGCCGGCTTGGGCGGCGCCGCGGGGATGCCCGACATGGGCGACATGGGCGGCTTCGCTGACCTGTTCGAAACCTTCTTCAGCGGTTTCGGCGGGGGCATGGGCGGCCCCTCCGCCGGTGGTGCCCGTCGCCGCGGTCCCCGCCAGGGCGATGACCTGCGGTTTGACCTGACCATCAGCTTCAGCGAAGCGGTCTTTGGTCAGGAGAAGGAAATTCAGATCCGTCACCTGGAGACCTGCAACAGCTGCAGTGGCTCCGGGGCGAAGAGCGGCAGCGGTCCCACCAGCTGTGGCACCTGTGGTGGTGCGGGCCAGGTTCGTCGCGCGACGCGGACGCCCTTTGGCAGCTTCACCCAGGTGGCGCCCTGTCCCACCTGTGAAGGAACTGGCCAGGTGATTGCCGATCCCTGTGGCGCCTGCGGCGGCCAGGGCCTGCAGCAGGTCCGCAAAAAGCTGCGCATCAATATCCCGGCGGGTGTCGACACCGGCACGCGGCTACGGGTGGCCGACGAGGGCAACGCCGGACAGCGGGGCGGCCCCGCCGGCGACCTCTACGTCTTCCTGACGGTTCAGTCCCACCCGAGCCTCCGCCGCGACGGGATCAACATCCACTCCGAGGTGACGGTCAACTACCTCCAGGCGATCCTCGGCGACACCATTGAGGTGGAGACCGTCGATGGTCCTGAGCAGTTGGAGATTCCGGCAGGCACCCAGCCCGGAGCGGTCCTGACCCTGACGGGTAAGGGTGTTCCGAAGCTGGGTAATCCCGTGGCGCGCGGCAACCACCTGATCCAGATCAAGGTGCAGCTCCCCACCAAGGTCAACCGCGAGGAGCGTGAGCTGCTCGAACAGTTGGCGGGGCACCACACGGCCAAGGGGCAGAAGCATCCCCACAAGAGCGGGCTGTTTGGCGGTTTGTTTGGCTAGGTCAGTGATGACCCAGCTCGACCTGCGCGGTACCCCCTGCCCGCTCAATTTCATTCGCACCAAACTGGCCCTCGAGAAGCTGTCCGCAGGCGAGTGGCTTCAGGTTGATTTGGATGCCGGAGAGCCCGAGCAGATGGTGGCCAGCGGCTTGCGGGAGGCCGGACATCGCGTTGAGCTGGAGGCCTTGGAACCCGGGGCGGTGCGTTTGTTGATCTGTCGCTGTGGCTGAAGCCCTGGTGATGGCCCTCGAGGCCAACTTCTGCCGGGTGCAACTGGATCGGCCGGGCCCTGGAGGGGTGGACCAACTGCTCTGTGTGCGCCGCACGCGGCTGGGCAAGACCGGA
>NZ_JAFMKL010000132.1:0-4168 GCF_017852955.1 Vulcanococcus sp. DEBay_Sum22DG08_74 | reverse complement strand
GCTCCGTTGCGACCGATCCGCAGCTGTTCATCGCGATGCGCGTGCTGCAGGGACTCGGAGCCGGGGTGATCCCGGCGGCAGCGGGGGGCTACCTGGGCGGTCAGCTGGGGGAGAAGTACACGCCCATGGGCAAGGGATTGGTGGCCCTGGCCTTGGTCACGGGCTCCACCATCGGCATTCCCCTCTCCGCCTTCGTCACCTGGTACCTCAGTTGGCGGACGCTCTACGCCGGCCTGGGCCTGGCGGCCCTGGCAGCAGTCGCCGTGATCCTGCGATTAATGCCCGCGACCCCGGGGGACCCGAAAGCCGAGATCGACTGGCTGGGCTATGGGCTGATGGCCGGTGGCTTCGGACTCCTGAGCCTCTCGCTGGTGGTCGGGAACCAACGGGAGTGGTTCAGCAGCGGGATCTATGTGGTGATGCTTTGGAGCTCACTGCTGTTGCTTGGGCTCTTTGGCTGGCGTGTGGCCACCGTCCCCAAACTGATCAACCTCAAGATTTTTCAGGACGTCAATTACTGCGTGAGCGCGGTGAACCTGAGCTCCGTGATGTTCTTTCTGTTCATGATCTTTGCGATCGTCCCGCGCTTCTTGATGGTGGTGGTCAACAACACCATTGAGAACTACGCCTGGTCCTTTCTTCCCTTTGTCGCAGCGGCGATCCTGACGGGCCTGATGGTCACGCCGGGGGCCAGCCCCCATCTCATCGCCGCCACCATCCCCGCCAAAAAGAAACTCTGTTCTGCGGCGATCTTCACCTTTGCCTTGACCGCGCTCTGGATGGCTTACACCTCAGCCCAGCAGAGCAACAGCAACGTCACCCTGCAATTGATCCTGGTGGGGGTCTGCTTCGCCCTGATCAATTGCCTCGAGATTCAGATGTCGTTCTCGACGATGCCGGCGGAACTGATGACCAGCGCCAGCTCCGTGCTGTTCTTCTGCACGAACATCTCCAAGGCCCTCTCTGGGGGAGTGAGTTCCGCTATCCGAACCGTGAGCACGCAGGGCAGCTGGGAACGGTTTCGTGAGCAGAGCTACGGGTCCAACTGGGGGCTGGAGACCTTCCAAGAACCCTTGAGCGGGCATCCCATGGGCATCAGCGGCAACCTCTGGTCCCAAGGCTCCCTTGAGCTGCTCAACAAAGCCATCGCCCAACAGGCCGAAGTGGTCAACTTCATCAACATCGCCACCCTGGTGGGGCTCGTCCTGCTGGTGCTCTGCGTGCTGCCCCAGCTTCACCGCACGGCACCAGCCAAAACGAAAGAACAGCCCTAGCCTCCGGCAATAGTCAGGCGAGCCGGGCGTGAGCGCATCAGCGGCACAACCCGCAGGGGAGACCAAGGCCCTCAGCCCTGAAGAGGCCGCCCGCAAGAAACAGCGCACCCGCCTAATCGCCGGTGGAGCCATCGGACTGGTCGCCACCAGCCTCGCCACGTACTTCATCCACGGCCACTTCTTTCCCTACACCGACGACGCCTACGTCCACGCCTACACGGTGACCGTCTCACCGTATGTCGAGGGCTACATCAAGACCGTCAATACCGAGCCCAATGCCTTCGTGAAAGAGGGGCAGCTGCTCTATGAGATCGTCCCGCTTCCCTTTCAACTGAGTGTCGATCAGCAACAGCATCAACTCGATGCGGCCATCGCCCAGAAAGAAGCCCTTGAGCAACAGCGCCTGCAGGCCAAGCAGGCCTTGAAGGATCAAGAGGCCCGTCAATGGCTGATCGACCTGAACCAACAGCGCTACGCCTACCTCCAGCAGCAACAGGTGGTCTCGCTCGAGAAGGAGCAGGAATTTCAAGCCGCGAAACTCGAAGCGCGCGCCAGGGTGAAAGGGGCCAACCTCGACATCAGCCGACTGGAGAAACAGATCGGCGAGCAGGAGGCCAACATCCGTGCGCTCAAAGCGGCGCTGGGCAACGCCAAGGTCAACTTGAACTACACCCGCTACTACGCACCGATGGACGGGTATGTCAGCAACAACTTCTCCATTCGTGTTGGTCAATATGTGAAACCTGGCCAGGCGATGTTCACCCTCGTCGACAACAACCACTGGTGGGTGGACGCCAACTATCTGGAGACCCAGATCCACCGCATCCGTGATGGGATGCCCGCCAAGGTCCGGCTCGACATGTACCCCGGTGTGACCTTCAAAGGCAAGGTCATCAACATCAGCTCAGGGAGTGGTGCCTACTACTCCCTGCTGCCGCCCCAAAACGCCACAGGGAACTGGGTGAAGGTGCCGCAACGCTTCCCGGTGCGAATCCTGATGGAGCAAAACAGTCGTCATCCCTTGCGTGCGGGAGCGACCTCCCACGCGACGGTGAACACCTTGATCAATCCTGCGCCGCCGACAAAGTGATGGGCAAGCTCACCGGTGCATCGAGTGTGGTGGGAACCGGCAACAACTCCCGCAGCAGCTGGGCATAGCTGACATTCGCCAAGGTCATCGCTTCGGCCTGCTGCTCCATCGCCGTCGTCAGCGATCGAATCGTGTCCGCCAGGTCGGTGTAATCCGCCAGGCCAAACTCAAAACGGGCGCGACTATCGCGGTAGGCCTCCCGCGCTGCCCGGAACGAGGCGTTCGACGCAATGATCTGACTGAGGGCCGCGCGATGGTCGTAGTAGGCGGTTTCAAGGCGTTGCCGAATCGCATTGCGCTCTGTGGCCTCCGCCTGCAAGGTCCGCTCCGCCGCCGCTCGGCTGGCAGCAACCGCCCCCGAGGTGATCCCGGCATCAAAGAGACGCCAATTGAGCATGACCCCAGCGGCCCATTCCCCACTCTCGCCATTGAGTCCAGGGATATAGGCCGGCCCTTTGCAGCACCCCTGCAGATCCACCAAAGGGGCGGTGGTTTGGGCAGCCAGATAGCCGCCCGTCGCAAACAACCCCAACCGCGGCAGCAATTCAGCGGCCCGGCGATCCGCCTGACGCAGCAAGGCTGTACGCGCCGATTGCAACGCTTCGAGCTGGGGGTTGTCCTGGAAGCCGCGGACAATGGTCTGCTGAAGATCCAGGGGCCAGGGCGGCTGCAGGCGAACGGCCTCGCTCGCCTCGAGCGTGATCTGGAAGGGGGCATTGACCAAGTTGCTCAGCCGCCGTTGCTGGCTTAATCGCAGGGCATCGGCCTGCTCAAGGCGAAAGCGGCTTTGCTGCAGCATCGCCTCAGCCCGTAAGAGATCAACCCGCGGCACGAGGCCCGCGATCTTCATCGCCACGACCTGGTCGTAGATCACGGTGTCGTTGTCGACGACCACCTGACGGATCCTGCGCAACTGGTCAGCCAGTTGCAGTTGGTAGTAGGCCTCACTGACGTTGAGCTGCAACTGACGAAGGCGGTTGCCATAGCGCTGCTCAGAGGCATCGAGTTCCGCTTTGACCTCCGCGAGAGCGGCATTGCGCTCAAAGCTCAAGAGCTCGTAATCGAGGCGCAGCAGGGCAAATCCTTCGCCGACGTTCGTCTGGGCCCGTTCCCAACCACCCGTCGGGACGTAGAAGGCGGAGTCGACGCCATACAGGCTCTCGTTCCCCTGCCAAGCGACATTGCCCACCTTCTGCTGGGTGTAACTCCCGCCGAGGTTCAGGCCAAGGATCGGGTACAGACGGCCGCGGACGGATTTCAACCAGCCCTGCTGCTCCTGGACTTCGGCAACCTGCTGCTGCAGGACCGGGTCGTTCTGCACCACAACGGCGATCACCTGCTGCAGGTCCAGGCGCAGCCGTTCTGCGACGGCAACGGCCTCAGTTTTGGCTGGCAAGTCTCCCGGCTTGGGAGGCCTGAGCCGTTCCAGCAACTCAGCAGTCGGTTCAGCCGCAGGGGTCTCCGGTGAGGCGACCTTGAGGACCCCATCGAGACGATCAAGATCCCGGGCGTACGCCTCAAAACTCTTGACCAGAGGGAGGAGCGCCGGAGGAATCTCCTTCTCGCGCGCGACGACCCCGACCGGGAAGCCGACGGCAACGACGAGCAAAAGGTGGCGTAACCCGCGCAGCCCCACTCATGCAGCCCGCGTTGGACGGGCTAACGCTAGGGGGGTTGCCCCGGAGTGCTTGCCGTCAGAGCCGGCTTCAGCCCTGGCGCAGCCATTCGGCTGCATCACAGGCGTGATAGGTGAGGATCAAATCCGCACCAGCACGCTTGAAGCAGAGGAGGGTTTCAAGCACCA